>NZ_JAIXMK010000064.1:0-1210 GCF_020328095.1 Streptomyces sichuanensis | reverse complement strand
TGGTGCCGGCCACGTCCTCGGCGGCCAGGGCGGGCCCGTACGGGGTGGGGACGGGCGGGCGCCACATCGTCTCCTTGAGGACGTGCACCTCGCAGTCCTCGCCGGTCACGGGCTCGGTGACCATCAGGCGGGCGGAGAGCGGTTCGGCGTCCGTCTCCCGCACCCGCAGGCCACGCGCCTGCAGCCCGGTGCGGAGGGCGGCTGCGATGTCCGCCATCGGCACCGGGCTGTCGGTGGCCAGGGCCAGGTCGGTGACGGGCCGGACCACCAGGCCGTGGGCCTGGACGGCGACGCCTCCGGTCAGTACGAGCGGGTAGGGCTCGCCGAGCTCCACCAGGTCGGCGAGCAGCCGCTGCTGGAGGTCGGTGAGCCTCATGCCGCGGTCCGCTTCCATGGCCGTGATTATGGCGTGACTGTCACCGGTCGCCGGTCAGTACGCGCCTCAGCGGGCCGGCCAGCCGTCCAGCTGGCGGTGGACCCTGACGGCCGGGCGGGTGCCGGCGGCGGTGGTGGAGTCGGGCCTCGCGAGGAGGGCGGTGACCTCGGCGGCCAGGGCGTCGGCCTTCTTCTTCAGCTCGGCGGCGGGGAGCCGGGAGCCGCCGAGGGCGTCCAGACGGCGGTGGATGTCGGCCAGCCGGCGCTGGGCCGCGGCGGTCAGCCGGGTGGCCTTGGGCGTGGAGACGACGAACTGGTAGGCGCCCGCCAGGGTTTGGCAGCCGTTGCAGTGGTCGTTGAGGGCGCGGCCCTTGTTGACGGTGTCGAGCCGGACGTTCTTGCCCGCGAGGGTGACGATCTGGAACGACAGGGCCACCGAACGGCAGGCGTCGTCGGCGGTGCAGCCGGAGGAGGTGGCGTTCGCCCGGTTGCTCAGGCGGGCCGCGGCGACCGGGCCGAGCTGGTGGACGCGGAAGCTGTCGCGGTACTCGGTGTGGTGGCGGTGGTTCGCGGTGGTGCGGACGCTGTCGAAGGTCACGGCGACGCCCTCGGACGCCTGGGCCGGGCCGGCGGTGGCGGCCGTGGCGACGCCGGCGGCCAGCAGGCCCAGGCGCAGGAAGTGGCGGGAGAGGAACGGGTTCACGGTCTGCTCCTTGGGAGTTCTCACGGTGACGGTGTCGGGGAGGGTGCCGGGGCCGTCGGAGCCGGGGCGGAGGGCTCGGCGGGCGGCGGCGGGGAAGTGGCGGGGGCCGGGGCCGGGGCGGTCGTCGCGGGC
>NZ_JAIXMK010000063.1:0-9528 GCF_020328095.1 Streptomyces sichuanensis | reverse complement strand
ACCCGCGCTCGACGCCCTCGGCGCCGAGCGGCCGCGCGGCGCCCACCAGCCCGTCGTGCTCGGGCTGCTCGCGCGCGCCGCCGGCCTCGGGCCGCTCGACGCCGCGTACGCCGCCGCGTACGAGGCGGTGAGCGGGCCGGCGACGGCCGTGGTGCGGCTGCTGAGCCTTGACCCGTTCGAGGCGACGGGGGTGCTGGGGCGGCTCGCGCCGGAGCTCGATGTCGTGGCGGCCGCGGCTGCGGAGGCGGCGGGGCGGGCCGTTTCCGAGGGCCCGGACGTCCTGCCCGCCCCTTCGGCGCCGCTGCTGGACATCACGGCGGAGCAGCACGCCGCTTGGCCGGTGCGGCTGTTCGCCACGTAAGGAAGTGTTCCCCAGTCCCGCCCCTTCGCCGTTTCCCGGGGCTCCGCCCCGGACCCGGTCCTCAATCGCCGGACGGGCTGGAAATCCAGCCCGTCCGGCGATTGAGGACACCGCGCGGAGCGCGGTCCGGGGCCGGGGGCTTGCCCCCGGGATACGGCAAAGGGGCGGGACTGGGGACAGCCACACCCAACCCCCCGGAGGGACCATGCACCTCGATCACCCCGACACCTTCCCCCACCGGCACACCTACGGCCCCGCCGACCCCGTCCGCCCCGACGGGCGGCGCCGTGCCCTGCGCATCGGTCTTGGCGGACCCGTAGGTTCCGGCAAGACGGCCACGGTCGCCGCCCTGTGCCGGGCTCTGCGTGACGAGCTGTCCATCGCCGTCGTCACCAACGACATCTACACGCGCGAGGACGCCGAGTTCCTCCTGCGCAACGCGGTGCTGCCGCCCGAGCGGATCGCCGCCGTGGAGACGGGCGCCTGCCCGCACACCGCCATCCGCGACGACATCTCCGCCAACCTCGAAGCCGTCGAGGACCTGGAGGACGCGGTGGGCCCGCTCGACCTCGTCCTCGTCGAGTCCGGCGGGGACAACCTCACCGCCACCTTCTCCAAGGGCCTGGTCGACGCCCAGATCTTCGTCATCGACGTGGCCGGCGGCGACGACATCCCCCGCAAGGGCGGCCCCGGCCTGACCACCGCCGACCTCCTCGTCGTCAACAAGACCGATCTCGCCCCCTACGTCGGCGTCGACCTGGAGGGCATGGCCCGCGACGCCAAGGCCCAGCGCGGCGAACTGCCCGTCGCCTTCACCTCGCTGGCCGCGGAGGGCGGCGTCGCGCCCGTACGCGACTGGGTGCGCGAGCAGCTGGTGGCGTGGACCGCACGCACGCCATGACCGCCCCCGCTTCCCCGGCCGCGCCCGGGCTGCGCGCCGCCGCGCGGATCGTCGCCGCGCCCGACGGCAGAGGAGGCACCGCGCTGCCCGTGCTGGACGGCTCGGGCCCCTTCGCCCTGCGGCGGCTGCGCCCGGACGGCCCCGAGGCCCGGGTCGCGCTCGTCGGCGCCATGAGCGCACCGCTCGGCGGTGATCTGCTCGCCCTCACCGCCGAAGTGCGGGCGGGCGCCGCGCTGCGCTTCACCACCACGGCCGCCACGATCGCCCTGCCGGGCCGCACGGGTGCGCCCGCCGCGTACGACACCGTGATCGGCGTGGGGGAGGGGGCGCGGCTGTGCTGGCTCCCCGAGCCGCTGATCTCCGCCCGCGGCAGCGACCTGCGGACGACGACCCGCGTCGACCTCGCCGCCGGTGCCCGCCTGGTGCTCCGCGAGGAGCAGGTCCTGGGCCGGGCGTCCGAGCCGCCGGGGCGACTGGCCGCCCGGCTGACCGTGCGGCTGGCCGGGCGCCCGCTCTTCGACCAGGAGCTGTGCTACGGGCCCGGCGCGCCCGGCTGGGACGGCGGTGCCGTGCTCGGCGGCCATCGCGCCGCCGGTCAACTCCTGGTCGTCGACCCGGCCTTCGACCGGCATCCGGTGCCCGCCCGCCCGTTGGGGGCGACGGCCGCCGTCGCCCCGCTCGCCGGCCCCGCGGCCGTGGTGAGCGCGGTGGCACCGGACGCACTGGCCCTGCGCAGACTGCTGGATGCGGCGCTATCCGAACTGAACGCCACAACTCGGAAGTCCCGGAGGTAGTCGGGGTGAAAGGTACCTCTCGTGCCCTTCCGTGTTTCGTCACGTTTACGGATTAGTAAAGAACGCCCGCCCACCCTGTCCTTTGTGGGATGGGAGGCGAAAGGATTCCCCCTTGCAGACCGCGTGATCATCGCCGCCTCGGGCGGCACTCAGCAGGGGGATTCACACGTGAGATCAAACGCGATATCCGCTGCCACCGTGGTGGCAAGCGCGCTGGTCGCCGGGTTCCTGACCGCCCCGGCCGCCGGCGCCGCGGAGGCGGTGCCGGGCGGCGCCGCCGAGGCCAAGGGCGTGAAGATCGCCGCCGAGCGGGCGGCGAAGGCCGGCATCAACTGGCAGGACTGCCCTGCCGACTGGGGCCTGGAGAAGCCCATCCAGTGCGGGTTCGTGACCGTCCCCGTCGACTACGCCAAGCCCAACGGGCCCACCATCAAGATCGCCGTGGACCGCGCCCGTTCCACCGGCACCGCCGAGGAGCGCCAGGGCTCGCTCGTCTACAACCCCGGTGGCCCCGGTGGTTCCGGCCTGAAGTTCCCGCGCAAGATCACCACCAAGAGCCCGATCTACACCAAGATCGCTCAGGCTTACGACTTCGTCGGCTTCGACCCGCGCGGCGTGGGCCGCTCCGCGCCGATCTCCTGCGTCGACCCCCAGGAGTTCGTCAAGGCCCCCAAGGCCGACCCGGTGCCCGACAGCGAGGCCGACAAGCGCGCCCAGCGCAAGCTGGCCAAGGAGTACGCGGACGGCTGCGCCGAGCGCAGCGGCAAGCTCCTGCCGCACCTCACGACGCCGAACACCGCCCGTGACCTCGACGTCGTCCGCGCCGCCCTCGGCGAGAAGAAGCTCAACTACCTCGGCGTCTCCTACGGCACCTACCTCGGCGCCGTCTACGGCACGCTCTTCCCGGACCACGTCCGCCGCATGATCGTCGACAGCGTCGTCAACCCGGCCCGGGACAACATCTGGTACAAGGCCAACCTCGAACAGGACATCGCCTTCGAGGGCCGCTTCAAGGACTGGGAGAGCTGGGTCGCCAAGTACGACTCGGTCTTCCACATCGGCGACACCCGCGACAAGGTCCAGCAGGAGTGGGAGAAGCTGCGCGCCGCCGCGAAGAAGCAGCCCATCGGCGGGGTCGTCGGCCCGGCCGAGCTGATCAGCTTCTTCCAGAGCGCCGCCTACTACGACTCCTCCTGGGTCTCGGTCGCCGACACCTGGAAGAAGTACCGCGCCGGTGACGAGAAGGCGCTCGTGCAGGCCGCGGGTCCGGACCTGAGCGACAAGGCCGGCAACATCGCCTCGGAGAACAGCAACGCCGTCTACACCGCGGTCGAGTGCGCCGACGCCAAGTGGCCCACCAGCTGGAAGAAGTGGGACCGCGACAACACCCGCATCCACCGCCAGGCCCCGTTCATGACCTGGTCCAACGCCTGGATGAACCTGCCCTGCGCGACCTGGAAGGCCCCGCAGCAGAACCCCATCGAGGTCGCCACGCACAAGGGCCTGCCCAAGACCCTCATCGTGCAGTCCGACCGTGACGCCGCCACCCCCTACGAGGGCGCGGTCGAGCTGCACAAGCGCTTCCGCGGCTCGCAGCTGATCACGGAGAAGGGCGCCGGCTCGCACGGTGTCACGAGCCTCAAGAATCCGTGCATCAACGACCGCGTCGACGCGTACCTCCTCACCGGCAAGACCGACGGCACGGACGTGACGTGCACCCCGCACGCCACCCCCGAGCCGCCGAAGGCCGCGACGAAGTAAGGCACACACGCACCCGCCGGGGCCGAGCCCCGGAACACCGCGCGCCCCGGCCCCCAAGGGCCGGGGCGCGTCGTCGTTGTCGTCCGGGTCAGCGCCCGGCCGGGGCGAACACGGCGGTGAAGGCCGCCCGCGTGGGGGAGTCGGCGCGGCGGTCCAGGACCGCGAAGACGACGTGCTCGAAGCGGTGCGCGAAGCGGCCCGCACCGGTGAGGTGGGCGGCGAACGCCGCGGCGACCTCCCGCGGGTCGTTGCGGAAGACCCCGCAACCCCAGGCGCCGAGCACCAGCCTGCGGTAGCCGTGCGCGGCGGCGACCTCCAGGACCCGGCCCGCCCGCTCGGCCAGCACCGCGGGGACGCGGCCCGTCTCCTGCGGCACACGCTGGGCGATCACTCCCGCGTTGGGCGCGGGCGACGTCAGGAAGCCCGCCGCGTAGGGGGATTCCAGCAGCGTGCCGCGGTCGTCGCGGAAGACCGGGACGCCGGGGGAGTGGATGACCCGGTGGCTGTAGAACGGGCTCGTGTCGGCACGGTGGGCCGCGTAGAACTCCGGGGCCTCGCGCAGGCACGCGTAGAGCGCCGAACCGCGGCAGAGCGCCTCCTCCTGCGCCTGCGCGCCGTTGAGGTAGCCGCCCCCGGGATTGCGCGCGGAGGCGAAGTTGAGGACGGCCACCGGGCCGTCCGGCGCCAGGCGGCGCGACGCGTCCAGGCTGCCCTCGCCCGTCACCTCGAACACCGTCGCCGCCCCGGCCTCCGCGTCCGGCACGGCCACCGGCCCGGGCCCGTGGAGCACGGTGTCCCGCCGCGCCCTCCGCACCGCGCCGGCGAAGTCCACCGCCCGGCCGCCGGGCGTCGTGTAGCCACCGGAGGCGACGATCACCTCCGTCATCCGCGCGACCTCGCGCAGCCGCGCACTCATGCGTCGTCCCTCGTCAAAAGCTGTGTCACAAGCGCCGAGCGTACGACCCGCCGGCCCCCGCCCGCGCGGGATTTTCCGCAGGTCACCCGGGACGGCCGACCGGGTGGCCGGCGACCCCCGCACGGGTGAGCGCACGGTGCGGCCGCTTGCCGCGCGCGCCCCCGCGCGGTGCCCTGACGCGGGCAACCCCGCGCCCGTAGGAGGCCACCACCATGTCCGTACGCACCACCGCGGCCGCAGCGGCTACCGCCACCGCCCTCCTCGCCCTCCCCCCGGCCCCGGCGCAGGCCGACGGCAAGGGTGAGGGGCGCTTCCTCCTCACCGTCTCCGGCGCCCAGAACACCTGGATCCGCGGGGTCCAGCTGGTCTGCCCCGGCCCGGGCGGACACCACCCGCACGCACCCGAGGCATGCGAGAGCCTGCGCCTGGCGAACGGCCGGCCCGACGCGCTGCCCGTCGACCTCGCGCGCGTGTGCACCCAGGAGGAGGACCCGGTCACCGCGACCGCCACCGGCCAGTGGAACGGGGCCGCGGTCGCCTGGCGGAAGACCTTCCCCCACGCCTGCGCCCTGGATGCCGCCACCGGGCCCGTCTTCCGCTTCTGACCGCGGCCACGACCGGGGGGGCAGATGCCTCAGGCGCCGCGCGCCGCCAGGGAACCGATGGTCGCCAGCCCCAGCACCACCCACGTGAACCACAGCCAGCCGTTGCTGCCGATCGTCACGGTGTAGGCGGTCACCAGGACCAGCCCGCCGACGGTCATCGCCGCCATCGCCTTCGCCGATCCGGGCATCCCGCACCTCCTCACGGCGGCCCGGGTGGGAAAACGCGCGGACCGCGGCCAGGAGACCATCGTCTCCCCACCGCGGTCCGTACCGCCATACCGCTGACCGGCCCCGTCACTGCCCCCGCGTGTTCAGCGAGGCCAGGTAGGCGTTGTAGGCGGCCAGCTCCTTGTCACCGTTGCGGTCCGCCGCCCGGTCGCTGCGCCGGGCCTGCCGCTGCTCCGAGCGGTACCACTGGTAGACCAGTGCCAGCAGCACCACGACCGAGGGGATCTCGCTGAAGGCCCAGGCGATGCCGCCGCCCGCCTGCTGGTCCTCCAGCGGGTCGATGCCCAGCGACGCCGGCGGGTGCATGTACGTGCCGATCATCGGCTCCGAGGCCATCATCAGCGCGATGCCGAAGAACGCGTGGAAGGGCATGCCGGCGAACAGCTCCAGCATCCGCATCACGTACCCCGGGCGGTGCGGGCCCGGGTCCACGCCCATGATCGGCCAGAAGAACACCAGACCCACCGCGAGGAAGTGCACCATCATCGCGATGTGGCCCGTCCTGCTCTCCATGAGGAAGTCGAAGAGCGGGGTGAAGTACAGGGCGTACAGGCTCGCGATGAACAGCGGGATCGTGAACACCGGGTGCGTGATGACGCGCATGTAGCGGCTGTGCAGCAGCGAGACCAGCCACTCGCGCGGGCCCTTGCGGCCGCGGCCGGCCGCCGGCAGGGCCCGCAGCGTGAGCGTCACGGGAGCGCCCAGCAGGATCAGGATCGGGGAGAGCATGCTGATGACCATGTGCTGCACCATGTGCACGCTGAACATGACCATGCCGTAGTCGTTGAGCTTGGTGCACATCACCAGCCAGACGCTCAGCACACCGAGGACGAACGCCACCACGCGGCCCCAGGGCCAGGCGTCCCCGCGCCGCCGCAGCCGCACCACGGCCCAGCCGTAGAGCCCCAGACCCAGCAGACAGCCGATCATGAAGAACGGTTCGCCACTGAACTGCAGACCCCGCTCCAGCGTGAACGGCGGCATGTCCATATGCATCATGCCGTGCCCGCTGTGATCCATCCGCTCTCTCCCATTTCGCACCAATGCGCCGGGACCAGAGTAGAGCCGCCCCCGGCCGGGACTCCGGCCGGGGGCGCCCGGTGCGAGCGGGGCCGGGTCAGCTCACAGCACGCACTCCACCTCGGTGTAGCGCTCCTCCGGCACGGTCTTGAGCCGCTCGACGGCGGCCGCCAGCGGCTGCAGGACGATGTCCGTGCCGTGCAGCGCCGTCATCATCCCGAAGGCGCCCTGGTGCACCGCCTCCACCGCGTGCCAGCCGAAGCGCGTCGCCAGGACCCGGTCGTAGGCGGTCGGGGTGCCGCCGCGCTGCACGTGGCCGAGGATGACGGGCCGCGCCTCCTTGCCCAGGCGCCGCTCCAGCTCACCCGCCAGCCGGGTGGCCACGCCGGAGAACCGCTCGTGCCCGTACACGTCCGTGGGGCCCACTGCGAACTCCATGGACCCCGGGCGCGGCTTGGCGCCCTCGGCGACCACCACGATCGCGAACCGCTTGCCCGCCAGGAAGCGCTTGCCGACCACCGCGGTCAGCTCGTCGATGTCGAAGGGACGTTCCGGCACGACGATCGCGTGGGCGCCGGCCGCCATGCCCGAGTGCAGGGCGATCCAGCCCGTGTGGCGGCCCATCACCTCGACGATGAGGACCCGCTGGTGCGACTCGGCGGTCGTCTTCAGCCGGTCCAGGGCGTCCGTCGCCACGCCCACCGCCGTGTCGAACCCGAAGGTCACGTCGGTGGCCGCGATGTCGTTGTCGATGGTCTTGGGGACGCCCACGACCGGCAGGCCGGCGTCCGACAGCAGCCGGGCCGCCTTGAGGGTGCCCTCGCCGCCGATCGGTATCACCGCGTCCAGGCCGAGGTCGGCCACGTGCTGCCTGGCCCGCTCCACGCCGTCGCGCAGCTGGGCGGGCTGGACCCGCGAGGAGCCGAGGATCGTGCCGCCGGTGGCCAGGATGCCGCCCACGGCCTCCAGGTCCAGCGGGCGGTAGTCCGCCTCCAGCAGGCCGCGCCAGCCGTCGTGGAAGCCGATGACCTCGTCGCCGTGGTCGGCCACGGCACGGTGCACGACGGAACGGATGACGGCATTGAGACCGGGGCAGTCGCCGCCGGAGGTGAGAACACCGATGCGCATGACAGGGGGACCTTTTTGATCAGGGCCGCAACGGGCCGGAGACCGGACCGGACCCCGTCGTCCGGTGGAATCCCCGCCACCCTAACCGGGCCGGGCGGCGGGGATCGCGACCGTCCGCTATGCGGGCTGTGTCGCCGCGGCGATCCGCTCGGCGCGCAGCGCCTCGTACCAGCGGTCGTCGACCGGCGGCAGGGCGTTGACGTCGAGCGCCAGCTTGATCAGCAGGTCCGCGATGTGCGGGTTGCGGGCCATGACCGGACCGTGCATGTACGTGCCGAAGACGGTCTCGTTGAACGCGCCCTCGGTGCCGTCGCCCGTGCCGTTGCCCTTGCCGAAGCGGACCCGGGCGAACGGGCGGGCCGTGGGGCCCAGGTGGGTGACGCCCTGGTGGTTCTCGAAGCCCGTCAGCGGCGGCAGGCCCAGCTGCGGGTCGATGTCGGCGAGCACGTCGCCGACGCAGCGCTCGCCCTCGCCCCGGGTGCTGACGACGTCCAGCAGCCCCAGGCCCTGCTCGCGCTGGCCCAGGTCGTTGATGAACTCGTGGCCCAGGATCTGGTAGCCGGCGCAGACCGAGAAGACGATCGCGCCGTTGGCGACGGCCCGGTTCAGGCCGCCGTCCCGGCGCAGCCGCTCGGCCGCGAGCCGCTGCGGACGGTCCTCGCCGCCGCCGATCAGGTAGATGTCCCCGGAGGTGGGGATCTGCTGGTCGGAGCGGACGTCGACGCGCTGGACGTCCAGGCGGCGCTGGTGGGCGCGCCGCTCCAGGACCAGGACGTTGCCCTGGTCGCCGTAGGTGCTGAGCAGGTCGGGGTAGACCCAGACCACACGCAGACTGTTCTGGCTCATGCTCACAATCCTTTGAGTCTGTCCGTGGGTCAGTTGCCGACGCGGCGGCGGACGTCCTGGAACGCGGTGTAGTTCGCGATCAGCTCGATCCGGCCGGGGGGCGCCGCCTGCACGGCCTCGTCCACCGTCTCGCAGACCCGGAACTCCAGGCCCGCGACCTCCAGGCGCACCGCGAGGTCCAGCTTGCGGTCACCGATCACGAAGATCGGGTGCCCGGCGAGCCGGGGGTAGTCCACGTCCCACAGCCACGAGGTGTCCGTGCCGTCCGCGCCACGGGCGTTCACACCCAGGATCACCGGCGCCGGCGGCCCGTCGATCAGCGAGAACGTCTCCAGCCAGCCGGCCGGGTTCTTCGCCAGCAGCAGCCGCACCTCACGGCCGAGGAACGACACCACGTCGAAGCGGCCCGCGACCGCCTGCACCTGGTACATCCGCTCCAGCGCCACCTGCGGGGGCACCCCGAAGGTCGCGGCCACGGCGGCCGAGGTGGTGGCATTGGCCTTGTTGGCCCGGCCCGGCAGCTGCAGGTGGATCGGCCACGCCGAGCCGTGCGGGTCGAGGACGTAGTCCCCCGACAGCGCCCAGCTGGGGGTGGGCCGCCTGAAGCCGCACTCACCGCAGAACCAGTCGTCGCCCGGGCGCTGCATCACACCGCCGCAGGAGGGGCACGACCAGGCGTCGTCCTTCCACTCCTGGCCGGCCGCGACCCACACCACGTTCTGCGACGAGGAAGCGGCCCACACGATCAGCGGGTCGTCCGCGTTCGCGATGATCACGGCCTTGCTGCCGGCCAGGCCCTCGCGCCACTTCTCGGCCAGCATGCGCGTCTCCGCGGCCCGGTCGAGCTGGTCGCGCGAGAGGTTCAGCAGCGCTATGGCCTTCGGCGAGACGTCGCGGGCGACGCCCGCCAGGTACTTCTCGTCGACCTCGATCACGCCGTAGCGCGCGTCCGAGCCGCCGGCCAGGGC
>NZ_JAIXMK010000062.1:0-62247 GCF_020328095.1 Streptomyces sichuanensis | reverse complement strand
CCGTAGCGCGCGTCCGAGCCGCCGGCCAGGGCGGAGGTGATGCCCGCGGGCATGTTGGCGCCCAGTGCGTTGGACACCACCGGTCCGCTGGCCCGCAGCGCCTCGGCGATCAGCCGGGTCGTGGTCGTCTTGCCGTTGGTGGCCGACACCAGGACCACGTCCAGGTGGGTTGCCAGCCGGGCCAGCAGGTCGGGGTCGAGCTTGAGCGCGACCTTGCCGCCGATCACCGACCCGCTGCCGCGGCCCGCGGCCCGCGACACCGCCGCAGCCGCCTTGCCCGCCGTCACGGCCAGCTTGGCCCGCGGCGACAGGGGCCCCGAGTTGCCTGCCATCGTCCTAGATCCTCCTTGTTCCGGCGCCGCGCCTGTCCCTGGTCCGCCGGTGTGGAACGCCCCCTCCGCGCCGAATCGTCAGCCAGGAGGCTTCGGTCGGGGATCAGCCTATCGAGATCCGGGCGCGGGCCCGAACCCGCCGTCCACGGAACGTACCCTGTGGCCATGCGAAGAGGCACGATTCCCGGCAGTTCAGGACGAGTGCGGCCCATGAGGCTGCTCGGAGACCCGGGGCTCGTGGCACCCTGCGAGGAGGTCACGGCCTTCGACGCGGATCTCGCCGCCCTCGTCGAGGACATGTTCGCCACGATGTACGCGGCGGGCGGCGTGGGCCTGGCCGCGAACCAGATAGGCGTCCCGCTCCGGGTCTTCGTCTACGACTGCCCCGACGACGAGGACCGCCGCCACCTGGGGCACCTGGTCAATCCGCGGCTCGTCGCCGCCGAGGGCATCACCGTCCGCGGCCCCGAGGGCTGCCTGTCCCTGCCCGGCATCGAAGCCGGGACGCCGCGCTTCGACGAGGCCGTGGTCGAGGGCTTCACCGTGGACGGCGCGGCCGTGCGGGTGCGGGGTACGGGCTTCTTCGCCCGCTGCCTGCAGCACGAGTGCGACCACCTCGACGGCGGACTGTACGTCGACCACCTGACGGGGCTGCGGCGCCGGCGCGCGCTACGGGCCGCACGCCGCGCCCGGTGGGCGGACACGGTGGCGTAGCGCCCGCTCCGCCCGCTCCGCCCGCCCCGGCGGGCCCGCCGGGAAGCGGGGGGCCGGATCCGGGGTCCTCGGACCCGCGGGCACAGCTCCCCGGGTTTCGGGCCCAGGGGTCCTCGGACCCGCAGGCTCAGCCCCACGGGCTTGGAAACCTGCGGGCTCAGCTCGCCGGGCTTGGGACACGCGCAGCTGAGCGCCCGGGGCGTCGGACCCCCGGCTCAGCCCCACGGGCTTCGGATCCGGGGGCTCGGCCCACGGGCTTCGGCCCGCGGATTCAGACCGGCGGCTCGTGCCCCCGGGCTCAGAAGCCCGGGCCGTCCGCGCGCTCGCCCGAGACCGCCAGCCGGCCCCACAGCAGGTCCGCCAGGTGCCGCACCAGCCGGCCGCGCGGGCACGGGCGCTCGCGCAGCCACCAGTCGCCGGCTGCGTGCATCATGCCGACGATCCCGTGGCCCCAGGCGCGGGCCAGCTCGTCGCCGTCCGGCCCCAGGTCCACCCGCTCGGTTATGACCAGCGCCAGCTCCTCGCCCATCCGGCGCAGCAGTGGGGCGGAGTGCCGGCCCACGTCGAAGCCCGGGTCGCCGGGCCTGCCCTCGTCCGGGTGCATCAGGAAGCGGTAGACCTGCGGCCGCGCCTCTATGGCCGCGAGGTAGCTGTCGAGCGTCGCCTCGACCCGCTCGCGCCGCCCCGCCGGGGCGTCGAGCGCGGCGCGCAGACCCGACAGCAGGGCGTCGGTGTGGCGCACGGCCAGCGCCCGGTACAGGCCCCCCTTGTCGCCGAAGTGGCGGTAGAGGATCGGCTTGGTGATCCCCGCCTCCGCCGCGATGGCGTTCATCGACGCCCCTGGCCCGTCCCGCAGCACCACGCGGTCGGCGGCCTCCAGCAGCTCCCTGCGCCGCTGCTCAGCCGCCCGCTGCTGTTCGTCCCGCTGACTGGTCTCCATAAAGACGTGCCTCCCCGCCCAGTGATTCACAACGCCTGCGCAAAGTAACACCCGCTCCACGGAGCGGATTCGAGGGGCGGGGTGGTTGACACCTGCTACCGGCGAGTAACACACTCACGTTACCGTAAGTAAGCTGTGCAGGGGAGGGGTCATGGGGGACTTCGCGCCGGAGCTCGGCGAGGACCAGCGGGCCGTTCGGGACTGGGTGCACGGCTTCGCCGCCGACGTCATGCGGCCCGCCGCCGCGGAGTGGGACGAGCGGGAGGAGTTCCCCTGGCCGGTCGTCCGCGAGGCCGCCAGGATCGGGCTGTACTCCCTCGACTTCTACGCCCAGCAGTTCTTCGACCCCACGGGCCTGGGGGTGCCCGTCACGCTGGAGGAGCTCTTCTGGGGCGACGCCGGCCTCGGCCTCGCCATCGCCGGCACCGGACTCGCCGCGATCAGCGTCTTCACCAACGGCACCGACGAGCAGATCGGCACCTGGGTGCCGCAGATGTACGGCGACGCCGACGACGTGAAGATCGCCGCCTTCTGCTCCTCCGAGCCCGACGCGGGGTCCGACGTCTCGGCGATGCGCACCAAGGCGCGCTACGACCAGGCCCGGGACGAGTGGGTCCTGGACGGCGTCAAGACCTGGGCGACCAACGGCGGGATCGCCGACGTCCACGTCGTCGTCGCCGTGGTGGACCCGCAGCTCGGCGCCCGCGGGCACGCCTCGTTCGTCGTCCCGCCCGGCACCCCCGGCCTCTCGCAGGGGCAGAAGTTCAAGAAGCACGGCATCCGCGCCTCGCACACCGCTGAGGTCGTCCTCCAGGGCGTCCGCGTCCCCGGGCGCTGCCTGCTCGGCGGCAAGGAGCGCCTCGACGAGCGGCTGGCCCGCGCCCGCGAACGTGCCCGCGGCGGTGCCGAGCGGGGTGCGGCCGGCAACGCGGCGATGGCCACCTTCGAGGCGTCCCGCCCGGCCGTCGGCGCCCAGGCGGTCGGCATCGCGCGCGCCGCGTACGAGGTCGCGCTGGACTACGCGCGGACCCGGGTGCAGTTCGGGCGCCCGATCATCGACAACCAGGGCGTCGCCTTCCAGCTCGCCGACATGCGCACCCGCATCGACGCCGCCCGGCTGCTCGTGTGGCGCGCGTCGTGGATGGCGAGCACGGGCAAGCCCTTCACCTCGGCGGAGGGGTCGATGTCCAAGCTCTTCGCGGGCGAGACGGCCAAGACCGTGACGGCCCAGGCCATGCAGATCCTGGGCGGCAACGGCTACACCCGCGAGTACCCGGTGGAGCGCATGCACCGGGACGCAGCGATCTACACCATCTTCGAGGGCACCAGCGAGATCCAGCGGCTGGTCATCGCGAGGGCCGTGTCGGGCCTCCCCATCCGCTGACCGTATCGATCACCACGGTTTGATCCCCCGATTGTCACAGGAGCTCCACACGGGGCTCCGAGGGCGCGATCCGGCCCTGACGTGCCGTAAGAATGTGCACGTCAAGACAGACCAGTACGGGGGATCCACCATCATGCGTCGTCAGCTCTCCACCGCCGCCGTCGTCATCGCGCTCGCGGCCACCGCCACCGCCTGCAACAGCGACGGCGTGGACGCCAAGCCCGAGGAGTCCGCATCGGCGGCCCAGAGCCCTGCACCGCAGGACCCGAAGGGCCCGGGTTCCGCCCAGGACAAGCCCGCCCAGGACAAGGGCGGTTCCCTGAGCGTCGGCGGCACCGCCACCCTCAAGGCCAAGAACGGTGCCCAGATCGCCGTCACCCTGAAGAACTTCGCCGACCCGGCCACGAGCGACAACAAGTACATGCAGCCGAAGCCGGGCAAGCGCTGGGTCGCCGCGCAGTTCGAGATCGTCAACAAGGGCCAGACCGTCTACGACGACAGCCCCGGCAACGGTGTGAAGGTCGTCGACGACCAGGGGCAGGCGTTCACCCAGTCCATCGGCTCGACCACCGCCGGCCCCAGCATGCCGGCGACGGTCAAGCTCAAGGCGGGGGAGAAGGCCCTCGGCTACGTCGTGGTCTCCGTCCCCGAGAAGGCCAAGCCGAAGTCCGTGACGTTCACCCCGGACTCCGGCTACGGCAAGGAGACCGGCCAGTGGACCGTCGCCAAGTGACGTCCCGCGGCTGAGACCCCGGGCGGCGGGGCCTCGGGCGGCGGACCTCAGGCGGCGAGCCCCTCGGGGTTCAGCCGCCTGACGTCGTACCGGCTGTGGAGCTCGCCGCGTACCGCGGCCGCGGCGTGGCCAGAGCCCACCGGCACGTCGACGATCGTCCAGCCGGCGGGCCACGCGGGGGTGCCGGGGCCGCCGTTGCCCAGGTAGTCCAGGTCGGGGGAGCGGCCCAGCCCGGTGCCCAGGCCCTTCAGATACGCCTCCTTGCGCACCCACAGCCGGGTGAAGACCGCCGCCCGCCGCTCCTCGGGCGCCGCCATGATCTCGTGGCGCTCGGCGGGGTGCAGCGCCCCGGACACGTCGGAGACGGTGTGTGCGGCGGGGAGCTGCTCGACGTCCACGCCGACGGGTGCGGCGGCGACGCCGACGAGGACGAGGTCGCCGCCGTGCGACATGGAGAAGTGCGGGGCGCCGGGAGCGGACACGGCGGGCCTGCCGTGCGGCTCGCCGCAGCAGGGGCACTCCTCGCGGACGAAGTCCACCTCGCCCGGCGGCAGGTCCAGGTAGGCGCCGAGGACCCGGCGCAGCATCAGATGGGCCGCGACGTACCGGGCGGCGTCGAGGGGGCGGACGAAGGAGGCCGCCCGCGCGCGTTCCTGCTCGTCGAGCGGGGAACGGTCGGGGGATGCGGCCCGGAGCCAGGGCTCCGGGGTGTGCAGCAGCCAGAGGTCCAGTGTGCCCACGGCCGGTGCGGGCAGAGTCTGTGGCCAGGGGGCGTCGAAGCCGTGGTCCGGACGGAGGCCGCCGGCGGGGTCGAGGTGTAGCTGCACAGGTCGCTCCGGGTCGTTCGGTGGCGGACGGGCAGAACGCCGCAGCGTACATGAGTCATATGTCCATCGGATATCAAGCCCCGGGGAGACGTGCATTTTCGGGCTCTGTCTGTCAAGAATCGCAATTACATCGACAAAGACAGTCGGACGGGGGGTCCTGTCGGGAGCTCGGTTACCCGGCGTTCTCCCCTGGCCGCAGGTGTTCGCCATTCTGGCTCAATCGTGATGGGTCCCTATTAGGGGTACTGTTACCGTCGTTTCCGATCTTGATCGTGCAAGTCGGCCTCTCCCCGGGCCGTCCGTCAGCACGTCGGTCGTCAGAGGTCGAGTGTGGCTTCATGAAAGAGGAACGCCGTGGCGGTCACCTTCGATGCAGGTCAGGGCGGTCCCCAACGCCTGGCCGGCCGTTCCGTCGAGCTGAGCGGCCTGATGCGGCTCGCTGCGCGCGCCCGCGAGGGGACCGCTCACGCGGTCCTCCTGCGCGGTCCCGCGGGCATCGGCAGGAGCGCCCTGCTGAGCGCCGTCGGCGACCGCCTGCACCCGGCGGGCTTCACCGTCCGTCACCACGCCGGCCGTCCCGGTGACCGCGCCACCGGCGAAGGCCGCGGCATACGCGCCCTGTTAGGGCCGGGAGCCGTCGCCCTCAGCACCCCGGCCGACACCCCCGCCGCCAGCGCCCTCGACGGCTACGCCGCCCACCGCCGCGTCCACGCACAGGCCCTGGACCTCATGGCCGAAGGCCCCCTCGCGCTCGTGGTCGACGACGCCCAGTGGTGCGACGAAACCTCCCTGAAGTGCCTGGACTTCGTCCTGCGCAGGGCCGCCGCCCGGCCGCTGCTCCTGCTCATGTCCCAGCGCACCGACTGCGACGGGCCCGGCACCCCCGTGCTCGCCGAGATGCTCGCCCAGGACCGCTGCACCCTCCTGGACATCGGGCCGATCGGCGACGGCGCCATCGCCCGCCTGATCGCCCACGTCCTCGGCGACACGCCCGACGAGCGGTTCGTCGGCCGCTGCGCCGAGGTCACCGGCGGCAACCCCCGGCTGCTGCACCGGCTCCTCGACGGACTGCGCGAGGCCGGGGTCCGCCCCGACGCCTCGGGAGTGCACCGGATCGCCGCCGCCGGCGAGGCCGTCGCCGCCCACGCCGTCCCCGCCCACCTGGCCGGCCAGCCCCGCCCGGTGCGCCGGGTGGCCCGGGCCCTGGCCGTCCTCGGCCGCGTCGACACCGACCTGCTCACCGCGCTCTCCGGAGTCACCGGCACCCGGATGACGGCCGCCATGGACGCCCTGCGCCGCAACGACATCATCGTCCCCGGCGAGCCCGAGACCATGTGCGACCCCGTGCGGACGGCCGTCCTCGCCGACCTGCCCGCGCCCGAGCTGGAGGAGCTGCGCGCCCGCGCCGCCCGCATCCTCAACGACACCGGACGGCCCGCCGCCGAGGTCGCCGAACAACTCGTGCTGCTGGCCGAGCTCGACGAGCCCTGGATGCTCGACGTGCTGCGCGACGCCGCCACGGAGGCCCCCGGCCGCGCCGCCGCCGAGGCCGCGGTCCGCTACCTGCAACGCGCCCTGGCCGCCGGCACCGAGGCCCAGCGCCGGGACATCCGCGTCGAACTCGCCCGGGCCTGCGCCCGCATCGCCCCCGCCATGGCCCTGTGGCACCTGCGCGAAGCCCTCGACGCCGCCACCGGCCCCCTCGACCGGGCCCCCATCGCCGTCGAGTACGGCCTGGCCGCCCTCCACACCGGCCGCGCCCCCGAGGCCGTCCGCGCCCTCGGGCGCGTCCTCGACGGCCTCCACACCGCACTGGGTGCCGACCCCGCCCCCGCCGAACACGAGCTGCGCACCGGCGTCGCATCCGCGTTCCTGGTCACCGCCGTCAACGAGAAGGCGGTCATGGCCACGGCCCGCGAGCGGGCCCGCTCCTGGCCCGTACCGCACGGCGACAGCCCCGCCGAACGCCGGCTGCTGGCCGCCATGAGCACCTACGCGGCGCTGGACGGCAGACCCGCCCACGAGGCGGCCGCGCTGGCCCGCCGCTCCCTGCGCGTCGAGGAGACCGCGCCCTCCAGCTGGTGGGTGCTGGGCGCCTCCGTCGTCCTCGGCCTCGCCGACGAGGTGGACGAGTCGCTGGCCGGCCTGGAACGGGCGCTCTCCGGCAGCCGCACCCACTACGAGCCGCACACGCACGTCGCCGCACTGGCAGGCCGCTCCCTCCTCCTCTACGGCACCGGCGACGTGCCCGGCGCCGCCGCCGACGCCCGCGCCGCCGTCGACACCGCGGAACACAGCGAACGCACCGCGGGCTCCCCCATGCCGCAGATCGCCCTGGCCACCGTCCTGCTCTCCCAGGGCAAGGCCCGGGAAGCGGCCGGCATCCTCGACCACGTCGGCCGCGGGGGCGCCGACCGGCACATCTGGGAGTGGCACCACTACCTCTACGTCCAGGGCCGCATCCGGCGGGAACTCGGCGACCTCGACGGCGCCCTGGACCTGTGGCTGCGCTGCGGGCGGAGCCTGGACGAGGCCGGCGTCACCAACCCCGTCCTCGCCCCCTGGTGGCTGCCCGCCACCACCACCCTCGTGCGGATGGGGCGCACCGGCGACGCCACCGCCGTCGTCGAGAGCGTCGAACCGCACATCCGGCGCTGGGGCACCCCCCGCGCCCACGGCATCGGCCTGATAGCCGCCGCCGTCGTCGCCGAGGGAAGGGTACGGGTGGACCGGCTCGCCGAGGCCGTGGACGTCCTCGCCGACTCACCCGCCCGCCTCGAACACGCCAAGGCCACCTACCAGCTCGGCCACGAACTGCTCGCCCGCGGCGACGCCCGGGCGGCCCGGCGCCACCTGCGGCAGTCCATCGAACTGGCCACCCGCTGCGGCTACCACGCGCTCAGCGCCGTCGCCCGCACCCAGCTGCTGACCGCCGGCGGCCGCATGTCCCAGATCGCCGTCAGCCCGCTCGACTCGCTCACCGACAGCGAACGCCGCATCGCCACCCTCGCCAGGGGCGGCATCAGCAACAGAGAGATCGCCGAAGCCCTGTTCATCACCCCCCGCACCGTCGAGATGCACCTGACCAACGTCTACCGCAAGCTCGATGTGCGCGGCCGGGCAGACCTCCCCCGCCAGCTGGCCGCCCCCGGCCCCCGCCGCACACCCGCCGCCCCCGCACACGGCGGCCGGGCCGTACGGAGGGCCGGGTGACACCACAGGTGACGGACGAACGCCCGCCCCGCCGCCCCCCGGCCCCGCCCACCGCCGCACCGCTCGTCGAACGCGACGCGGAACAGCGGCTCCTGACCACCCTGCTGACCTCGCTGCACGCCGGACGCCCGGCACTCGCCGAGGTCCACGGCGCCCCCGGCACGGGTCGCAGCGCCCTGCTGGAGCGGGCCGCCGAACTCGCCCGCGACGCCGGCGTACGCGTCGCCGCCGCCCAGGCGTCCTGGGAGGAGACCCGGCTGCGCTACGGCGTCGCCGCCCAGCTGACCACCGCGATCGCCCCCACCGGCATCGGCCTGCCCCTCGCACCCGGACAGGACGACGCCGACCACACGGCCACCCTCTGCCACGCCTTCCTCACCGCCGCCCGCACCCACCCCCTGATGGTCGTCATCGACGACGTCCAATGGGCCGACCCGCACTCCCTGCGCTGGCTGCGCGCCCTGGCCCGCAGACTGCCCGGCACCCCGCTGATGCTGCTGACCGCACGCAGCGGAGCCACCCCCGCCGGACCCGACGACCACCTCCGCCCGCGTGCCGTGGACGACGGAACCGCCGTCACCCGGCACACCCTCCGCCTCGCTCCGCTGTCCGCCGACGGTGTGGACGCCGTGCTCACCGCCACGCTCGGCACACCGGCCGACCCCGCCTTCCGGGACGCCGCCGCCCGCGCCACCGACGGAAACCCCGCCGTGCTGCACGCGGTGGCCGGCCGCTTCGCACGCCACGGCTGGACACCGCGCGCGGACCACCTTCCCCGGCTCGACGACAGCACCGTCGAAGCCATCAGGGAACGCGCCGCCAGAACGCTCACCACGCTCCCCAAAGAACTGCTCGACGTCCTGCGCGCCGTCGCCGTCTGCGGCCGGGAAGCCACCTGCGACATGCTCGGCGCCGTGGCCGCCCCCCGGACCGTCGGCACCCGGCGCGCCCTGGAACTCCTGTCCGGCACCGGCCTGCTGACCGGCGGCGACCGCCCCGCCTTCCGCGATCCCCGGGCGGCCGACGCCGTCCTGGCGCGGATGAGCTCCGACCGCCGCGAGGAGCTCTACGCCCGCGCCGCCGAACACGCCCACCGCGCCGCCCTCCCCGACGCCACCCTGGCCGGCATGCTGCTGGGCGCCCGCGTCCTCGGAGCCGCATGGGCGGTGGACGTCCTGCGCCGCGAGGCCGCCCGCCACCGCGCCACCCGCCGCCCCGCCGAAGCGGCCCGCCTGCTCCAGCGCGCCCTGCGCGAACCCATGGCACCGCAGCTGCGCGTGCGCACCCTCACCGAACTCGCCGCCGCCGTCCTCCCCTCCGCACCCGAGGCCGCCGACCGGCACCTGCGCCAGGCCCTGCTCACCCCCGCCGACGCCACCGCCGGCCCCGCCTGGGTCCGCGCCGCCGACCTGCTCGTGGCCCGCGGCGACGTCGCCGCCGCCCAGCCCCTCATCGCCCACCTCGCCACCCGCAACCGGCTCCGCGACCCCGAACACGGGGCGCTGCGCGCCCTGTACTGGCTCTCCGAACACGTCCAGCCCGACACCACCCACCCCCTCGACCGGCCCCCCGTACCCGCGCTCGCCGACCGCCCCGCCCACCCCGCCGAGGCCGCCGTCGCCGCCTGGCGCGCCGCGCTGAGCGGCCACGACATCACCCGCACCCGCGAACTGGCCCGCGCCGCCCTCGCCCCGGCCGCGGCGGACACCACCCCGCTGGCCGCGCAGGCCACCGCCTGCCACGCCCTCGTCCTCACCGGCGACTTCGCCGAGGCCCACGCGGGCCTGGACACCGTGCTCCTGCGCGCCGAACACGCCGACGCCCGTGCCGTGGCCGGCGCCACGCTCGTCACCACGGCCCTCGCCCGGCTGCACGAAGGACGGCCCGCCGAGGCGTCCACGGCCCTGGACCGGGCCCAGGAACTGATGCCGCCGCACTGCTGGCACCCCAGCACGACCTCCCTGCTCGTCGCCCTGAAAACCCTGATCTTCCTGCAGAAGGGCGACCTCGACCACGCCGAGCGGTCCATCGGACTGGCCCGCGAGGGCTGCGCCGAGGGAAGCATCGGCTGGGCGTACCTGCTCTTCGCCCGCGGCCGCACCCACCTGGCCACCGGCCACCGCGACCGGGCCCTGGCGGACCTGCTCGAATGCGGCCGCCTCCTGCTCACCCGCCAGGTCGCCAACCCCGCCCTGCTGCCCTGGCGCTCGGCCGCCGCCCAGGCCCGCGGCAACGACCCGAACGACCCCTCCGCCGCCTTCCTCATGGCCGAGGAACGCCGCCTCGCGCTCGCCTGGGGCGCGCCCTACGCGGTCGCCCGCACCCTCCTCGCCACCGGCGACCCGGGCGCCCCGGCCGACCCCGCCGCACCGGCCGGCTGGCAGTACCGGCAGGCGCTCACCGCCCTGGCCACGGCACCGCTCTCCAGCACGGACACCGTCGCACCGCTGCTGCGGAGCCGGGCCCCGGCGGCCGACGGACCGGCCGGCCCCGGCCGGCCCGAGCGGCCCGCCACCGGGGACGCTCCCGCCACCGACCGCGGCCCCGCACCCCGTGGCGGGCTCACCGGCGCCGAGCTGCGCGTGGCGAACCTGGCCGTCCAGGGGCTCGCCAACCGCACCATCGCGGCCGAGCTGTCGGTGACGCCGCGCACCGTCGAACTGCATCTGACGAAGGTCTACCGCAAATTGGGCATCCAAGGACGCCCGGAGCTGGCCGACGCGCTGGGGCGCGCACCGAGGGAGAAGTCATGACACCCCTGCTCGACCGGCGACGCGAGCTGGACCTGGTCACGGCGGCCCTGGAGGCCGCCGACGCCGGCGCGGGTTCCCTGCTGGCCGTCACCGGCGGCATGGGCACCGGCAAGAGCGCCCTGCTGCGCGCCCTGCCCGCCCTCGCCGAACGCCGCGGCACCCAGGCCCTGACCGGCAGCGGCGCCGTCCTCGAACGGGACTTCGCCTACGGCGTGGCCGGCCAGCTCCTGGACCCCCTGCGGCCCGGCGCCCTCCTGGACCCGCCCGGCCACGACCCGTACGGCGAGCTCCTCACGCTCGTCGCCGACCGCAGCGCCCACAAACCGCTGCTCATGGTGGTCGACGACCTCCAATGGGCCGACGGGCCCTCCCTGCGCTGGCTCGGCCACCTCGCCAAGCGGCTGACCGGGCTGCGCGTCACCGTCGTCGTGGCCGTCCGGGAGGGCGAACCGGGTGCCGAGGAGCCCCGCATCCACGACATCACCGACCGCGCCGCCCACGTCCTGCGCCCCGGCCCGCTCACCCCCGCCGGCACGGCCGCCCTCGTCGCCGACGCGTTCGGCCGCCCGGCCGACCCCGAATACGCCGCCGCCTGCCACGAGGCCACCGGCGGCCACCCGATGTTCCTCACCGCGACCCTGACCGCGCTCGCCGCCGACGGCGAACCCGTCGTGGCCCAGGCGCACACCGTCCGCGCCGCCCCCCTGCCCGCCCTGCGCGACCGCCTCACCGTGGCACTGCGCTCCCAGCCCGCTCCGGTCCAGGACCTCGCCAAGGCCCTGGCCGTCCTCGACGACGGCCGCGACCCCGAACTCGTCGGCCGCCTCGCCGGCCTGGACGACACCGGCCGCGAAGAGGCCGCCCGGGGCCTGCACCGGCTCGGGCTGCTCGCCGGCGGCCCGGAGCTCCGCTTCGCCCACCCGGCCGTCCGCGACGCCGTCGAGGAGCTGATGACGCCCGCGGAACAGGAGGACATCCACGTCTACGCCGCCCTCCTGCTGCACAGCGGAGGCCACCCGGCCGAACGGGCCGCCGCCCAGCTGCTCGCCGCGCCCTCCTGCCAGGACGGCTGGGCGATACAGGTCCTGCGGGCCGCCGCGAGCGCCGCCCTGCGGCGCGGCGCCCCCGAGGACGCGGCCCGCTACCTGCGCCGGGCCCTGCTCGGCAGCGCCCCTTCCGGCACCGAACGGGCCGCCCTGCTCGTCGACCTGGCCACCATCGAGCGGGCCTTCGACCCGCCCGCCGCGATCCGGCACGTCTCCCAGGCCCTGCTGCTGCTCCCCTCCGCCGTCCAGCGGGCCAAGGCCGCCGTCCGCATCCCGCCGTCCCTGCTCGGCAGCTGCCCGCGGCCCACCGTCGAAGCGGTCACCGGGCTCGCCGCCGAACTCGGCGACCCCGGGCGGCTCACCGGCGACGACCGGGAACTGGCCCTGCGCCTGGAGGCCAGACTGCGCCACGTCGCCGTCACCGGACCCGGCCAACTGCCCCTGTGCGCCGACCGCCTGCGCTCTCTGGGCCCTGCACCGTCGCTGACCACCGCCGCCGAGCGGGAGCTGATCACCGTCCTGCTGCACGGCGTCACCATGTCGCAGACCATGTCCGCCGCGGAGGTCGCATCGCTGGCCAACCGGGTCCTGCAGCACGAACCCGCGTCCCCCGAACACACCCACACCGCCCTTCCGCTGCTGACCAACACCCTCATCGCCGCGGACTCCCTGGAGGCGCTGGGCCCCTGGCTGACGACCGCCCGCGACCGGGCCCGCCGCGACAACAGCACCGTTCCGCAGGCCGTGGTGGCCGTCGAACTCACCCATGTGATGCTCGCCCAGGGCCGCATCGCCGAGGCCCGGGCCGCCGCCGACGAGGCGCTGCGGCTGGGGGCGGCCGACTGGGCCACCCTCCAGGGGATGACCGCCCTCGTCCTGCTCGCCATCGAGAGCCGCGACGCCGAACTGTCCCGGCGCCTGCTGGCCTTCCGCCGCGAGGGCGCCGACCACGGCTACCGGCCCTCCTCCCTGCAGCTCATCCGCGGCTCCTCGGCCGCGCAGCGCGGCGACCTGCCCACCGCGCTGGAGTACTTCCTCGACTGGGGCCGCTCCGCCGAGCGGGCCGACTGGCGCAACCCCGCCGTCTTCCCCTGGCGCGCCTGGGCCGCCGGGCTGCACTACCGCATGGGCGACACGGACCGGGCCCACGACCTGATCGAGGAGGAGTACGCCCGGGCCGTGGCCTGGGGCACCCCCGTCGCCATCGGCCGCGCCCAGCGCGTCAAGGGAGCGCTGACGGGCGGCGCGGAGGGCCTCGTGCTGCTGCGCGAGTCCGCGGCCACGCTGGAGAAGTCACCCAACGGCGTGGAGCGGGCCAGGACCTCCCTGCTGCTCGGCCGGCGGCTGCTGCGGGCCGGGCTGGCCGAGGCCGAGCCGCAACTGCGCCTGGCCCTCGCCCAGGCCCTCGACTGCGGCGCGTCCTGGCTCGCCGAAGGGGCCGGGCGGGAGCTGCAGAACTTCGCCAGTTCCACGGCCTCGGCCGCCGTCGCCCTGCTGACCCCCAGCGAGCGCCGGGTGGCCGGGCTCGCAGCGCACGGGGCCTCCAACAAGGACATCGCCGAGTGGCTGGAGGTGAGTTCCCGCGCGGTGGAGAAACACCTCACCCACGCTTACCGGAAGCTGAACGTCGCCGGCCGCTCCCAGCTCTCCGCACTGGCGCACCTGCTGCCGGACCGAACCGAACCGAAGCCCTCGACTTACCGCAGGTAACCGAACCTCAGGGGCCGTACCCCCCAGGGTTAGGGCCACGGGTAACCGGTTCCGTTGACAGCCTTCCCGGGGTCTCCATACCGTCGTTTCACGGGTGCCGACATCGTTGTCCGGCCCACCGTGAACGGCTTGTGCGTAGGCGAGACGCGCCGCCCCGACCATGACGTCGCGGGCGGCGTCACCCCGAAAGGCGGGACATGACCCAGGGCGTGCCGGTGGCCTTCCCCCCTGCTCGCGACAGCCTTTTCGACCCGCCGGCCGGGCTGCACTCCTTGTACGGGAAAGAGGCACTCACCCCGGTGCGTTTTCCCGACGGCCGTTCCGGCTGGCTGGCCACCGCACACTCCACCGCCCGCACCGTACTGGCCGACGCACGCTTCACCGCCCGGGCGGACGCGGCGCACCCGGCCGTGCCGCGCGCCGCCACCCTGCCGGAACACCCGCCCGCCCGGCCCGGGACACCGGGCGCGTCCACGGCTCCCGCGTACCGGCGCTACCGCAGGCTGCTCGCCGCCCAGTTCACCGAGCACCGCATGCGCCGCCTCACCGAGCGGGCCGAGGAGATCACCGGCCGGCTCCTCGACGCGATGGAGCGCACGGGCTCCCCGGCCGACCTGATGGAGCACTACGCCCTGCCCCTGCCCGCCCTGCTGCTCTGCGAACTCCTCGGCGTGCCCGACGGCGAACGGGAACGGTTCCGGCGGGACGCCGCCGTGTGGAGCGGCTCCGGCACCTCCGCCGAGGACATCACCGGCGCCTGCGCCTCCCTCACCGCCTGCCTGCACCGGCTCGTCCGGCTCCGCCGCACCCACCCTGCCGACGACCTCCTGAGCGGCCTGATCGACGCCGACCCCGCCCTCACCGACGACGAACTGGCCGCCATGGCCTTCCTGCTGCTGCCGGCCGCCCACGAGACCACCGCCCACCAGCTCGGCCTCGGCGTCCTCGCCCTCCTCGACCGGCCCGGCCTGCTCACCGCGCTGCGCACGGGCCGACGGCGGACCGACCACGCCGTCGAGGAACTGCTGCGCTACCTCAGCGTCGTCGACCACGGCCCGACCAGGGCCGCCCGCGAGGACGTGCAGGTCGGCGGCACCACCGTCCGGGCCGGCGAGGTGGTCGTGGTCTCCCTCGCCGCCGCCAACCGCGACCCGCGCCGGTTCCCCGCCCCCGACCTGCTCGACCTCACCCGCGACACCACCGGCCACCTCGCCTTCGGCCACGGGGCCCACCAGTGCCTCGGCGGCCCCCTGGCCCGCATCACCCTGGACACCGGCCTCACCGCGCTCCTGGACCGCCTCCCCGGACTGCGCCTGGCCGTGCCCGCCGCGGAGATACCCCTCCGGCAGGACGCCCCGGTGCACGGCGTCCACCGGCTGCCGGTCGCCTGGTAGCGGCAACGCCCGCCCCACACGACCCCCTTCAGACCACTCCGGTTCGTCACGCCGCACGTCACAGCGGCCCCCCAGCAGTATCCGAAAGGTCAGGTACACCACCGTGGTAGAGAACCAGCACCTGTCGCGCCGCCGGCTGCTCGGCCTCGCGGCCCTCGGCGCCGCCGCCCTCAGCGGAGCGACGACCATCTCCGCGGCACCCCGCGCGCACGCCGCCGGCCAGGGCGACAACGGCTCATTCGTGCCCGCCGTGGTCATCGGCACCGGCTACGGCGCGGCCGTCGCCGCGCTGCGGCTCGGCGAGGCGGGCGTCCAGACGCTGATGCTCGAAATGGGACAGCAGTGGGACAAGCCGGGGGCCGACGGCAACATCTTCCCCAACATGCTCAAGCCGGACGAGCGCTCCACCTGGTTCAAGAGCCGCACCGAGGCCCCCCTCGGCTCGTTCCTCTGGCTCGATGTGGTCAACAAGGACATCACCCCCTACGCCGGTGTCCTGGACCGCGTGAACTTCGACCAGATGTCCGTCTACGTCGGCCGCGGCGTCGGCGGCGGCTCCCTGGTCAACGGCGGCATGGCCGTGGTGCCCAAGCGCTCCTACTTCGAGGAGGTCCTCCCGCGGGTCGACGCCGCGGAGATGTACGACCGGTACTTCCCGCGCGCCAATTCCGTCCTGCGCGTCAACCACATCGACAAGAAGTGGTTCGAGGACACCGAGTGGTACAAGTTCGCCCGCGTCTCGCGCGAGCAGGCCGGCAAGGCGGGCCTGGGCACCACGTTCGTCCCCAACGTCTACGACTGGGACTACATGCGGCGCGAGGCGGCCGGTGAGGTCCCCAAGTCCGCGCTGGCCACCGAGGTCATCTACGGCAACAACCACGGCAAGATGAGCCTGGACAAGACCTACCTGGCCGCCGCCCTCGGCACCGGCAAGGTCACCATCCGCACGATGCACAAGGTCAAGACCATCGGCCGGCAGAAGGACGGCTCGTACGTCCTGACCATCGAGGAGACCGACGCCTACGGCAAGCGGATCGCCACCAAGGAGATCACCTGCACGTACCTCTTCCTCGGCGCCGGCAGCCTCGGCTCCACCGAACTGCTGCTGCGTGCCCGCGACACCGGTGCGCTGCCCGACCTCAGCGGTGAGGTCGGCGCCGGCTGGGGCCCGAACGGCAACATCATGACCGCCCGCGCCAACCACGTGTGGAACCCCACGGGCGCCAAGCAGTCGTCCATCCCCGCGCTCGGCATCGACGACTGGGACAATCCGGCCGCCCCCGTCTTCGCGGAGATCGCCCCCATGCCGGCCGGCCTGGAGACCTGGGTCAGCCTCTACCTGGCGATCACCAAGAACCCCGAGCGCGGCACCTTCGTCTACGACAAGGCCACCGACCGGGCGACGCTGCGCTGGACCCGGGACCAGAACACCCCGGCCGTCAATGCCGCGAAGTCGCTCTTCGACCGCATCAACAAGGCCAACACCACGATGTACCGCTACGACCTCTTCGGCAGCAAGCTCAAGAATTTCGCCGACGACTTCTGCTACCACCCGCTCGGCGGCTGCGTCCTGGGCAAGGCCACGGACCTCTACGGCCGGGTCTCCGGATACAAGAACCTCTATGTGACCGACGGTTCCCTGATTCCCGGCTCCATCGGCGTGAACCCCTTCGTGACCATCACGGCACTGGCCGAGCGGAACATGGAGCGCGTCATCCAGCAGGACATCTCCGCGAAGTGAAACCGGCCGCCCCGCCCGGGTGGACCCGGGCGGGGCGGCGGAATCCCCGCGCGCCTTCGGCTAGGAGTCCTGCAGCTCGCTGAGGGCGCTGCCGTCGTGCGCGATCCAGTCGGTGAAGGCCGACCGGCCGGTGCCCCTGCCCCGGGCACTGCTGAGCCGGCCGTCCATGCCGAGGACGACGACCACCGGGCGGCCCTTGGCGTCCTGGGCGATGCCCGCCGTTCCACGGTGCGGCACGCCCTCCTCCTGCCAGGGGCCCGGCCGGCCGGCGCCCGCGGACAGCCGCATCCGGCCCTTGTCGTCCCGGGCGGCCAGCACCGTGGTGCCGCCGGCCTGGGCCAGCGCCACCCGGCCGTAGCCGCCGATGGACTCGCCCTGGGACGTCACGCGCCAGCCGCCCTCGGCCTGCCGGTCCGCGACGACCACCTGCGACGACGTCGGCCGGCGCATGGCCAGGCGCATGCCACCGCCGGGCAGCGCCGCCAGCGACAGCGGGCCCGTGGCGGCCGGCAACCGGGTCGCGGCAGCCGGCTCGGGCACCGTGCCCGGCCCCGCCGACATCCAGTGGTGGACCGTCCTGGTGTCGGCCGCGACGACGTGCACGCGGCCCTTGCCGTCCAGCGCGGCGTCCAGACCGTCCTCGACCCGCACGGGCCGGTCCGGCTCCGTGCCCAGTTCCTCCCACTCCGTCCAGTCCCCGCCGCCCGAGCGGGAGCGGCAACTCACGCCGCCCGCCCAGTTCTTGACGAAGACGTGCACGGTCCCGTCCTGGCCGGCGACCGCGACGGGATAGCCCACCTCCATGGACCGCTCCGGCTCCTCCTCGGGCGAGCCGAGGGACTCCCAGGACCCGAACGTCGGTGCGCCACCGGGCAGCCGTCCGGTCTGCGACGCCGTGACGACCTCGCGCCGGTGCGCCGTGCCGGGCGCCGGCAGAACCGTCCGCACCGAGAACAACTGCAGAGTGCCGTCGGCGTGGCGCAGCGCCTGCAGCTGGCCCTCCAGCATGGAGCCGCCGGCCGGGACCGGCTTGGACCACACGCCGCTGCCGGCCCTGGTCTCGACCCAGCACTGCGCCCGGCCGTCCAGGATCGCGAAGGCCGCCAGCCGGCCGTCCGGAAGCGGCTGCACCCACCGCTGGGTGCCGGTGGCCCGGTGGCGGAGGTTGTCGGACCAGCGGGTGTCCTTCGAGCGGTTGCCGACCTTGCGGTCGCCGCAGCCGGCCGGGTCGCCGCAGTCCCTGCCGTCGGCCCAGCCGTAGATGTCGAGGATCTCGATCTTGTGGGCGGTGGTGGCCTTGTCGAGACTGTTGGGCAGCGTGGCCACCTCGTAGCCGACGTAGCTGTCCACGGCCGTGGGGCGCGCGTGCTTGCGGCCCCAGTACTGGGCCAGGGCGGCCTGCGCGAAGTGGGCGGAGGCCGTGTGGTCCTGGTGGTCGTGCCGGGCTATGCCCTCCAGGACGGACGGGGTGCCGGCGTACTGTGGCTGCTTCGGCAGGTGCGTCGGGTTCGGGTCGAGGGTCCGCACGACCGTCGGCTGGTAGCGCTCCAGCACGGCGGTGAGCGAGTCGACGACCTGCTGCCGGCTGTACTGGAAGGTGCGCTCGACGGGGCTGGCGGCCGGCACGAGCGTGGTGAGGCTCGGGGTCGCACCGAGCCACAGTCCGCGCAGGCTGTCCTTGCGCGGCGCGCGCATGACCCGCGCCTCGACCAGCTCCATGAAGATCAACTGGACCTGGGGGGCGGCCTTGAGCGTCTGCAGCTCGACCTCCAGACCGGGCACGAGCGACGTCTTCTCCACCGTCCACGGGCTGAGCCAGTCGCCGGTGGCCATGTGGGCGGTCGCCTCCCGCAGGCCGTTGATCCGGGCGCGCACGAACTCCGGGCGCTTCTCCGGCAACTGCGCGTAACCGGGGCTGCGGCTGAGGGCGTTGCGGCCGTCGGACTCGCCGCCGGTCATGCACACCGTGACGGCCGGTGCGCCACTGCGTATGGCCTGCTCCAGCTCCGGGTTCATGAAGTACAGGGAGTCGTCGGCGTGCGCCATGATGTGGACGTACGACTCGGACACCGCGGCCCGCGCCGGGCTCGCCGTGAACCGTCCGGAGCTGCCGTCGTCCTTCGCCCCCGGGGCCAGCCACTGCCAGGCACCCACCGCGCCCGTTCCGGCGACCAAGCCGCCGCCCGCCACCTGGAGCACGCGCCGACGCGATATTCGCCCTGGCACAGGCGTTTCCCCCATCCCCTGCGCCAAGTGAGCGCGGTAGTGCACGAAACGGGGGCGACTACCATCGATCGCCCCGCTGATCAAGACTCCGATCTTATGATCCGCAACCCCCCGTTTCCCTGCGGTCGTGTAACAGCCATGCCACGGCGAGACATAGATTCCGAGGCGATCAGGCAACGCGCTGCCGGGCGCGCCCGGGGCACTACGGTGGGTCACCGCGGGCGCCGTCCGGCCCCGGGGCAGGGACCTCAGAGGTCGTCCGGGAGCTCCCCGGCGTCGTGGACGAGCAGGGCGATCTGCACCCGGTTGTTCAGACCGAGCTTGGTCAGGATGCGCGAGACGTGCGCCTTGACCGTCGCCACGCTCAGATAGAGGGAGGCGGCGATGTCCGCATTGGACTGCCCGCGCCCCACGGCCACTGCGACCTCCCGCTCCCGGTCGTTGAGCAGCGCCAGCCGCTCGCGTGCCCGGCCGCCCCGCTCGTCCTGCGCCCGGTCCGTGACCCGGGCGATCAGCTGCCGGGTCACACCGGGGGAGAGCACGGGGGCGCCCGCCGCCACCCGGCGCACGGCCTCCACGATCTCCGCGGGCGGGGTGTCCTTGAGCACGAAGCCCGCGGCCCCGGCGCGCAGCGCCCGCAGCACCTGATCGTCCGCGTGGAACGTGGTCAGGACGATCACCTCCGGCGCCCGCTCGCGCCCGCGCAGCCGCTCGGTGGCGGCCAGCCCGTCCAGCGACGGCATGCGGATGTCCATCAGCACCACGTCGGGGGCGTGCCGGTCGACGAGCGCGGCCACCTCCGAGCCGTCCGCCGCCTCGCCCACGATCCGGATGTCCGGCAGCCCGCCCAGCATGAACGACAACCCGGCCCGGACGAGCGGATCGTCGTCGACGAGGAGCACCCGGATCGGCGGGGACTGCGGCTCCTGCGCGTCCCGGAGGCCGGCGGGAGGCGGTGGCGGGGGTGGCGCGTTCATGGCCGCCACGGTATCCAGCCGCGGAGGCGGAAACCTCCGCCGGGGTCCGGGCCGTGCTCCAGGCGGCCACCCGCCAGCGCGGCGCGCTCGGCAAGGCCGATCAGGCCCTGCCCCGCTCCCGGCACCGGCGTCGGGCCGTCCGCCACCGCCACGCTTGCGGGGTTCCTCACCTCGACCGTCAGCCCCCGTTCCGGGGAACCTTCGACGACAACCGTGACCTCCGAACCGGGCGCGTGCTTACGGGCGTTGGTCAGACCTTCCTGGACGATGCGGTAGACCGTGCGGCCCGCGACGTCGGGCACCGCCGCGGGGTCGGCGACCCGCTGGGCGAGGACGACCGCCGCGCCCGCCTGACGGGACTCCTCCACCAGCCCCTCCAGCGCCGCGAGCGTCGGCTGCGGGCGGCCCGGCTCCCCGGCGTCGGCCACCGTGGGGGCGCGCAGCACGCCGATCACCTCCCGCAGCTCCTGCAACGCCTGATGGGCGCTGGAGCGGATGACCCCGGCCGTCCGGGCCACTTCCACCGGGGAGGCGTCGGCCCGGAACTCCAGGGCCCCCGCGTGCACACAGAGCAACGACAGCCGGTGCGCCAGCACGTCGTGCATCTCCCGGGCGATCCGCTCCCGGGCCAGCCGCTGCGCACGCTCGGCGCGCAGCCCCGCCTCGGCCTCGGCCCGCTGGGCCCGCTCGCGCAACGACAGCAGCAACTGGCGCCGGGAGCGGACGAACACGCCCCACCCGATCGCGGTCAGCGCCATCAGCACCCCCGTGATCGCCGAGACCGCGACCGTCAGGTCGGGGTCGGGACGCACGGCGGCGGAGACCACGGCGGACAGCAGCGCGGCCCCGCCCACCCAGGCGGTCACCGCGAAGGGCCGGTGCACCGCCACGGTGAACAGCGCCACCAGCATGGCGCCCGCGGACGGCGGTGTGACCGTGCTCACCGCGACCAGCGTCACGGCCAGCCCCACCGGCCATCGCCGGCGCACCCACAGCGCCGCGCACGCGGTGGCACCGACGATCTGATCGGTGAGGAGGACGGCCCCGGAGGTGTGCGGATCCGTGCGCAGCGCCGCCGCGGCCAGCAGCCCCACCAGCGCGGCCGCGGCGAGGCAGAGGACGTCGACGGCCCAGTCGCGCACCGTGCGCGGGGTCCGGCCCGCGAGGCCGGTGCCGTGGGCGGCTGCCTTGCCGCTGCGGTTCCTGGTCACGCCGCAAATCTACTGACCGGAACACCGCCGCCGGCCCGTCGGGCCGGTGCTTGCTACCAAAGTTGCCGACGTCGGGACTTTGGGATTGGGGCGCCCGGTTTTTCCTCTCCTTCCGGCGGCATCGTGCAGTCCTCCGGCCGATGCCCGGGCCGGGGGCGGCGGACGACGATGGCTCGCATGAAGAAACTTCTCGAAGGTCTCGGTGGCCTTCTCGTCCTGCAGGGGCTCGCCGGCATTCTCCACTGGGCCACCGGCTGGTTCCGCTACTGGGCGCTCGTGCGGTACGCAGGCTTTCTGCACGGTTACGAGATATATGCGAACGCCGTGCTGGTGGTGCTGGGCGTGACGCTCGTGGTGGCCGCGGACTCCGGGGCCGGGGGCCTCAGGCGGGGCGATCGTTGAGGATCTTCTGGAAGAGGAAGTGGTCCCGCCACGCCCCGTGGATGTGGAGGTAGTTCGGGGCCTTGCCGATCAGCTCGAATCCGCACTTGGCCAGCACCCGCTGCGAGGCGGTGTTGGAGGTGACGGTCCCCGCCTCGATCCGGTGCAGCCCCAGCTGCTCGTCGGCGTCCCGGCACACCGCCGTCACGGCGGAAGGGGCCAGCCCCTTGCCCGTGTGGGCGGCCGCGATCCAGTAGCCGAGAGTGGCGTTGAGGAACGGTCCTTGCACGACGTTGGACAGGTTCACCACGCCCACCACGTCGCCCTGCCCCTCGTCGGCCACCAGCAACCAGGGCATCGCCCGCCCGGTCCGCCGCAGCCCGGCCAGGTTGCGGAGCCGGTCCGCCTGTCCGTCCGCCGTGAAGAACGCCTCGTCCCGGAACGGCTCCCACGGCCGCAGATGTTCCCGGTTGCGCCGGTAGGCCACGGCGAGGCCGTCCGCGTCGTCCGGTGTCGCCGGGCGCAGGAGAAAACCCGGAGCAATGACATAGGAGCGAAAAGCAGTGAACATCTCCCCACCCTAGCCCTCCCGTCCCAGCAGGCTCAGGGGTTGCGCACGCAGATGAACACCGGCCTCCGGCCCGGCCGGTCGGTACCCGTCATACCCCGGTATGACGTCGTGGTTGGCTCCGTGGGGTGACGTACCGTCAACCATTCCGTCCCTACGTTCCCCCTCGTCACCGCACCACCACGAGGGGAACCGTCCATGCGTCGCTTCAAGCGCACCCTGGCCGCCGTCGCGCTCGCCACGACCGTGATGGCAGGCACGGCCGGCTGGGCTGTCGGAGACGAGCAGACGGTGGTGACCGGCCCGCCGGCCGGTGCCGCCGCCTGGCGCGCGGACGGCTCCCTCCACCGACCGCTCCCGGATCCGGCCACCGCGTCGCCGGCCGAGGTGGCCCGTTTCTTCGCCACCCTCACCGACCGTCAACGACAGGAACTGGCGGCCCGTCACCCGCTGATCGTGGGCAACCTCGACGGCGCCCCCCTGTCGTTGCGCTACGCGGCCAACCGGCGTGCCCTCGGTGCCGAGCGCGACCGGCAGCGGGCCAGGGCGGCCGACTCCGCCCTCCCCGCCCACGAGCGGGAACGGGCCGGCGAACGCGCCGGACGCTGCGCGCGGCTGCTGGCGCCGGGCCGGCAGGTCCTCGCCTTCGACCCCCGCGGGCGGGGCCGGCTCGCCGAGGTCCACGGGGACCTGGCGGCGGCCCGGCGCACCGCGGTCGTCGTGCCCGGCTCGGACGTCGACCTGGACTCCTTCGACCGGACGAAGGACCGCTACGGCACCCCCGCCGGGATGGCCCGTTCCCTGCTCGCCGAGACGGCCCGGCAGTCCCCGGACACCCCGACGGCCGTGATCGCGTGGGCGGGTTACACCACCCCCGTGGGGGTCGGCCTCGACGCCGCCACCGGACGCCTCGCGGAAGCCGGCGCCGGGCAGCTGGACCGCTTCCTGGCGGGCCTTGCCGCACTCGCCCCGGCGGCCCCGCCCGCCCTCTTCTGCCACAGCTACGGCTCGGTCCTGTGCGGCCTGGCGGTCCACGGCCTGGACGGCAGCGAGGTCGCCGACCTCGTCGTCCTCGGCAGCCCCGGCCTGCGCGCCGACTCCGCCGCCGACCTGCACACCGGCGCCCGGATATGGGCGACGCGTCGCAACGGCGCGGACTGGATCGGCAAGGTGCCCCACGTCCGCCTCTTCGGCCTCGGTCACGGCACCGACCCCACCTCGGCCGGGTTCGGCGCCCGGACCGTCCCCTCCGACGGATCGCACGGCCACAGCGACTACTTCGCGCCCGGCACCGCGTCCCTGCGCTCCTTCGCCGCCATCACCCTCGGCAGCCGGGCGGACGCCCGCCAGCCGCGAACCGCCCACGCCGCACGCCCGGAAAAGCCGTAGGCGAAGATCGTTCCGCGATCTACCGTGACGGCCATGACCGACCCCGATGAGCAAAGACCCGCCGTGAACGCCCCTGCAGCGGAAGAGCGGTGACCGTGGTGACCACCGTCTCCGGCAGACGCAGCCTCCGCCCGCTGGCCGGCGTCCTGGCCGCCACCGCCGTCTCCCTGACCGGTACGCGCGTCTCGGCGATCGCCCTGCCGTGGTTCGTCCTCGTCACCACGGGCAGCGCAACCCTGACCGGCTTGGTCGCCTTCTGTGAAATGACCCCCTATGTCCTGGTCAAGGCCCTTTCGGGCCCACTGGTCGATCGCGTGGGACCACGGGCCGTCTCCTGGGTCACGGACTCGGTCAGCGCACTGGCCGTCCTGCTCGTCCCCCTGGCGCACAGCCTCGACATGCTGCCCTTCTGGCTGTTGCTGACCCTGGTCGCCGTGGTCGGGGCGGTGCGCGGGCCCGGCGACCTGGCCAAGGAGATCATGGTTCCGGAGGCGGCCGATCTCAGCCGGGTGCCGCTGGAGCGGGCGACGGGACTGGCGGGCGTCACCGAGCGGCTCGCCGCCACCGTCGGCCCCGCGGTCGGCGGGGCCCTGGTCGCCCTGACCGGCCCGCTGGCCGGTCTCGTCGTCAATGCCGCCGGATTCGCGCTCGGTTCGCTGATCATCGCGCTGGCCCTGCCGCCCGGCATGGGCAGGCCCGTCACGGACCACACCGGACACGAAGCCGCGCCCGGCGGCTACTGGCGCCGGCTGGGCGAGGGCTTCGCCTTCCTGCGCGGCGACCCCCTGCTGCTCACCATCGTCGTCATGGTCTGCGTCACCAACCTCCTCGACGCCGCCTTCGCGGCCGTCCTGGTACCGGTCTGGGCGCAGGAGAGCGGCGGCGGCCCGGCCGCGATCGGCCTGACGGGCAGCGTCGCCGGCATCGCCTCCGTCTGCGGCAGCCTCATAGCCGCCGCGGTGGCCCACCGGCTGCCGCGCCGGCTCGTGTTCTTCGCCGGGTTCCTGCTGGCCGGAGCGCCACGCTGGCTGATCCTCGCCTCCGGCGCCCCAACGTGGGCCGTGGCGGCGGTCTTCGCCGTCTCCGGTTTCGGCGGCGGCTTCCTCAACCCGATCCTGGGCGCGATTTCCTTCGAACGCGTCCCCCGGCACCTCCTGGGCCGGGTCCGTGCGCTGGGCGACTCCGTCGCCTGGGCCGGCATCCCGCTCGGCGGGCTGCTCGCGGGAGCGGCCGTGGCGTCGGCCGGCCTGACGCCGGTGCTCCTCGTGGGCGCGGTGGCCTACTTCTGCACGACCAATCTGGCCGCCCTCCGGTCGGAATGGAAGGACATGGGCGGAGTGGCCGCAGACGGGCGACCGCACGCCGAGTCTGTTCCCGCCGGAAATCCCCGGAAACGTCCCGCTCCGCAGTCCGTAGCGGAATAAATGCCTGACGTGTCATCAGTAATGGAGTGAATGCTCACCGAGCCGGCCCCGGGCTTCGGACGGTCATCCTGCATAACCGTTTGCAATCGATCCCCAAGGGGAGGCGAAACCGATTTGTGTGATCGGCGGCGTCTCCTATTGGATCAGTTGTGTGAGTTATTACCAGCAACAGCCCGGTGGCCCGCAGCCCGGTGGTCCGTCCCCTTACGGCTACCCCGCCCCGCCGCCGCAGTACTACCAGCCCGGCATGCCCCCGATGGGCGGCCCGTCCGGGCCGCCCGAGCAGGCCCTCGCCAACCAGGGCGCCCGCCTCGGCGCCCGACTGCTCGACGTGCTCTTCATCTTCCTGGCCGTGATGGTCGTCGCCGTGATCGGCGCGGTCCTCGGCCAGGCCGGCGGCGCGGCCGCGGGCGTCGGCCTCGCGATCAACATCGTCGGCATGGCGGGTGTGTTCCTCTTCTACGAGCCCTACATGGTCTCGCAGCACGGCGGCACCTTCGGAAAGCGCATCTGCGGCCTGCGCGTCGCCCGGCTCTCCGACGGCCAGAACCTCTCCTTCGGCGCCGCGTTCGGGCGCTGGGCCGTCTACCTGCTGATCGGATTCATTCCGCTCGCCGGCCCGATCAACGCCCTGTCCTGCTGCTGGGACAAGCCGTACCGCCAGTGCTTCCACGACAAGGCGGTCAGCAGCGTGGTCGTCAACCGGACGTGACCGCCTCTCGCTGAGCGGGACCCGCGGCCGTCACAGTCTCCGGTCCACCAGGAACGCGGAGAGCGCGACGAGTTCGTCCGTCGCGGCCGTCCCCAGCGGTGCCCCGTACAGGCACGCGCGCGCGGCGGCCGCACGGCGGCGGGCCTCGGCCAGAACGGCGTCCCGGCCCCCTGCCTCCTCGACGAGCCGGGCCGCCCGGCGGGCCGCGGCGGGACCGAGCGGAGTCCCCGGGGCCAGCAGCCCGGCGAGCCGGCGGGCGGCCGGGGTGTCCGTGGCCAGGGCCGCGAGCACCGGCAGGGTCTTCTTCCCGCGCAACAGGTCGGCATGGACCGGCTTTCCGGTGAGGCCCGGGTCGCCCCAGATCCCCAGCAGGTCGTCCACCGCCTGGAACGCCGCCCCCAGATGCCGCCCCGCCCCGGCGAGCGCGTCGACCACCCCGCCCGGCGCCCCGGCGAGCACCGGCCCCAGAGTCAGCGCACAGCCGATCAGGGAACCGGTCTTGCCGGCCGCCATGACCTCGTACTCGGACCTCCCCACCGCATCCGGGCCGCTCCACGGGCGGGTCTCGAAGAGGAGGTCGTCCGCCTGACCGGCCATCAGCTCCCGGAGCACGCCGGCCAGCCGCCGGACGGCCGCCGCACCGTGGGTGCCCTCCGCGCAGGCCAGCGTCTCGACCGCGAGCGCGAACAGCGCGTCCCCGGCGAGCACCGCAGGGCCGGTACCGAACGCCTTCCACGTGCTCTGCCGGTGCCGCCGCCGTTCGTCACCGTCCATGATGTCGTCGTGCACCAGCGAGAAGGCGTGCACCAGCTCGACCGCGACCGCCGCCGCGACGCCGGCCGTCGCGGGCGCGCCCACCGCCTCGGCCCCCAGGACGGCCAGGGCCCTGCGGACCCCCTTGCCGCCGTCGGCCGCCTGCGGCGTGCCGTCGGCGTCGCACCACCCCAGCGCGTACGAGGCCATCCGCCGCGGCCACGGGTGCAGGCCCTGCACCGCGGCCCTCAGGGCCGGTTCGGTCAGCTCCCGGCAGCGGCCGAGAACGTGCTGCGGGGAGACCCGGGCCGCCTGCAGGCCGGTCTGTGACGTCATGGCGGGTCTCTCTCGTCCGGGGGCGGATGCGTCGGTGTACGGGGTCTCCGTGGCCGGCACGTCAGCGGACCGGTGCCGTCGGGACGTCCGCGAGCCCCAGCTCGGCCCGCGCCGCGTCGACCATGTCCCTGGCGTGCAGCAGCCCCAGCCCGCCGAGCGTGTGACGCAGCGCGTCCAGGTCGGCGGCTGTCTCCGCCGCCGCCCGGCCCAGCCGGGCCCGGGCTTTGACCAGGCCGAGCGTGGCCAGAGCGGCGCCCCGCGGCTCGTCCATCGCCCGGAACTCCTCCAGCGCCCCGCCGTAGGTGGCCCGTGCCTCCTCGAACCGGCCGGCGCGGAAGAGGACGTTGCCGCGCATCTTGTGGTTGTAGGCCAGCGCGCTGACCAGCCGCATCCGACGGCAGGTGGTCTCGGCCCCGGTCAGCAGCTCCAGCGCGCGGGCGGTCTCGCCCCGCAGCGAGAGCACGTCGGCTATGCCGCGCAGGGCCCAGGCCCGGCCGCGGGCGTCGTCGGCGTCACCGGCTATCTCCGCCGCCTCCTCGAACATGGCCAGGGCGGTGTCGTAGGAGCCGGTGTTGCGGTGCATCTGCGCGATGCCCTCCAGCGCCCATACGGTGTGCCGGGCCTCGCCCCGCCGTCTGGCCTCCGCCAGCAGCTGTTCGTGCAGCTCGCCGACGGCCTCGTAGTCGCCCTGGATGCGGCCGGTCTCGGCCAGTCCGGCCAGGGAGTAGCCGCGGGCCACGACGTCCCCGCCGCGCTCGGCCAGGCCGGCGGCCAGGGCGAGCAACCGCCGGGCCAGTGCGAGCGCGCCGCGCTGCCGGGCCAGGGTGCCGCCGCTCCACACGGCCCAGGCCATGGCGCCCTCGTCACCGGCCTGCCGTGCCGCGCGGTAGCTCGCCCTCCACGCGCGTTCGGCCTCGGCGACCAGGCCCAGCCTGCGGCTGGCCTCCGCGACGGCGAGCGCCGCGTGCGCCGATTCCACGGCGGCGCCGCGCAGTTGGGCCTGTCGCTGCTGCTCGACGGCCTTGGCCAGCACCTCCTCCAAGGAGGAGTTGACGGACAGCTCGCCGAGCGCCCCGCGGTACTCGGGGGCGAATGCCTTGCCGTACATGTCTGCCTCTCTTCGTGACGGACCGGCGGGCGGGAGGCGGGCGCGCGCCGCCCGCCCGGGGTGCCCTGCCGGTGATCACGAAGCTATGGCCCGGACCTATCCGCTGAAATCCCTCTCGGAGGCGGCCGTCCGTACCTCTGAGGACGGGTGGCCGAAGACCGTGTCATCCGTGAGATGTACGACTCCTGCGAGCTGATAGCTTCTCCGAGTTGATCTTCCGTTCGCGGAATCGTTACTTCGTTTAAGGATGCACATTGCTCCGCCACCGGCTCCGCCGTTTACACCGTCTGACCCGCAGTGCGGCGGTCTCGGCCGTCGTCCTGGCCGCCCTGCCCGCGGCCCCGGCCTTCGCGAGCGGCACCTCGCCCGCCCCGCACCTCGACGCCGTCGAGAAGGCGCTGCGCGAGGTCTCGCCGGGACTGGAGGGTGACGTCTGGCAGCGCACCGACGGCAACAAGCTGGACGCCTCCGCCGCGGACCCCTCCGACTGGCTGCTGCAGACCCCCGGCTGCTGGGGCGACGCCGCGTGCAAGGAGCGTCCCGGCACCCAGCGCCTCCTGGCCAAGGTGACGGAGAACATCTCCAAGGCCAGGCGCACGGTGGACATCTCCACGCTCGCGCCCTTCCCGAACGGCGCGTTCCAGGACGCGATAGCCGCCGGTCTCAAGGCGTCGGTCGCGAACGGCAACAAGCCGAAGGTCCGCGTCCTGGTCGGCGCCGCGCCGGTCTACCACATGAACGTGCTGCCCTCGAAGTACCGGGACGACCTCAAGGCCCGGCTGGGCAAGGCCGCCGACGACATCACGCTGAACGTCGCGTCGATGACGACGTCGAAGACCAGCTTCTCCTGGAACCACTCCAAGCTCCTCGTCGTGGACGGCGAGTCGGCCGTCACCGGTGGCATCAACAGCTGGAAGGACGACTACGTCGACACCCAGCACCCGGTGACCGACGTGGACCTGGCGCTGACCGGCCCCGCCGCGAGCTCCGCCGGCCGCTACCTGGACACGCTCTGGACGTGGACGTGCCAGAACAAGAGCAACATCGCCAGCGTGTGGTTCGCGTCCTCGGGCGGCGACTGCATGCCCACGATGGAGAAGGACGCGGGCCCCAAGGCCGCCGGTCCCACGGGCAACGTCCCCGTGATCGCCGTCGGTGGCCTCGGCGTCGGCATCAAGGACTCCGACCCCGCCTCCGCGTTCCGCCCGCAGCTGCCCTCCGCCCCGGACACCAAGTGCGTCGTCGGCCTGCCCGACAAGACCAACGCCGACCGTGACTACGACACGGTCAACCCCGAGGAGAGCGCCCTGCGGGCCCTGCTGGCCAGCGCCGACCGCCAGATCGTGATCTCCCAGCAGGACCTGAACGCCACCTGCCCGCCCATCGCCCGCTACGACGTCCGCCTCTACGACATCCTCGCCGCCAAGATGGCGGCCGGCGTGAAGGTGCGCATCGTCGTCAGCGACCCCGCCAACCGCGGCGCGGTCGGCAGCGGCGGCTACTCGCAGATCAAGTCCCTGGCCGAGATCAGCGACACGCTCCGCAACCGCCTCGCCCTGCTCAAGGGCGGCGACCAGCAGAAGGCCAAGGCGGCCATGTGCTCCACCCTGCAGCTGGGGACCTTCCGCAGCTCCGCGAGCGCCACGTGGGCCGACGGGCACCCCTACGCCCTGCACCACAAGCTGGTGGCGGTCGACAGCTCCGCCTTCTACATCGGCTCCAAGAACCTCTACCCCTCGTGGCTGCAGGACTTCGGCTACATCGTGGAGAGCCCGGAGGCCGCCCGGCAGCTGGAGGCCAAGCTCCTCGACCCCGAGTGGAAGTTCTCGCAGGAGACCGCGACGGTCGACCACGCGCGGGGCGTCTGCTCGCTCTGAAACCGCTGAGCGCCCGGACGCATCCGGGACGCGCCACGGGGGAATGCCCGTACCTCATGGGTACGGGCATTCCCCCGTTCGTTCATATAACTACGTTCGAATATCGGCGAATGATCCGATCGTCTTCACTCCATAGTGAACGGATTTCATTCCGCCTCGCTCCGGATGCAACCATGCGCTGGCCCCGAACCGACCAGCGAGGAAATCTGGAGACTCAATGGAGCCATGTGGGGGAAGTGCGGTCCGTCGCTGGGGAGCGGCGCTGACCGCGTCGGCCGCGGCCATCGCGGTCGCCCTCCCGGGCGCGAACGCCGAGGCGGCCGCCGGGCCGCCGGGAATCGCGGCCAAGGGTGCCTTCCTGCTCGACAGCGACGCCAACCGCTCCCTGTGGGGCAAGGCGGCCGACACCCGACGGCAGATGGCCAGCACCACCAAGATCATGACCGCCGTCGTGGTCGTCGACGACCACGCCGGGGAGCTGAACCGGCGCGTGAAGATCAAGCAGTCCTACCGCGACTGGGTGCAGCGCAACCAGGCCAGCACCGCCGACCTGCGCACCGGCGACGAACTGACCGTACGGCAGCTGCTCTACGGGATGATGCTCCCCTCCGGGTGCGACGCGGCGTACGCACTGGCCGACGCCCTCGGCGACGGCGCGACGGAGCAGGAGCGCACAGCGTCCTTCATCGCCGGGATGAACGAGAAGGCGCGCGCCCTGGGGATGAGCAACACCCACTACGACTCCTTCGACGGCATCTCCTCCGGTGGCGGCAACTACTCCACCCCGCGCGACCTGGCGAAGCTCGCCCGGCACGCGATGGGTGACCGCACGCTGCTGACCGTCATGAAGTCGCTGACCACGCAGCAGAAGGCGGCCAACGTCAACCGCCTGTACACCTGGTACAACACCAACAAGCTGCTCGGTTCCTACCAGGGGGTCCTCGGGATCAAGACGGGCTCGACGCGGGCCGCGGGCCCCTGCCTCGTGTTCGCCGCCCGGCGCAGCGGCCGAACGGTCGTCGGCGTCGTGCTCGACGACCGCACCGGACGCTACCCGGACGCCGCGAAGATGCTCGACTACGCCTACGGGGAGCGCACTTCACTGAAGCTGCGCCAACTGCCCATGGGCGCCCACGAGGACTGACCTGCGGCACGGTGGCCCGGCTCCCGCCGGGGGCCGGGCCGCCTCAGGGCTCGTTGGAGGGGCGGGGCGAGGGCAGGGTGTTCCTCGCCCGGGGCCGGACGTGCTCGACGGCGTGGCAGTAGTCCAGGCCCACGAGCGGCTCTCCGGAGAAGAACCGCGTCATCAGGTCGACCACCTCGGCGGGCCGCTCCAGATGGACGAGGTGGTCGGCGTCCTTGACCGTGGTGAACCGGGCGTCCGCGAGCCGCGAGGCCGCCTCCCGGCTCAGCGCGGGCGTGCTCAGCGGGTCGTGCTCGCCGGTCGTCACCAGCGCCGGGACGCGCACGGCGGGACCGGCGGGGAGCCGGGGACTGGCGAGCAGCCGCAGGGAGTTGTCCTCGTACTTGGCGAGGTCGTCCGCCGTCATGTCGTGCAGGGCGCGGCTCAGGCACCGGACGATCGTCGGCCGGCGCGTGACCGTCACCCGCGGGGACGTGCACACCATGGTCTCGACGACGCACTCGACGAACTCGTCGTGCCGGCCCTTCTCCGCCATGCGGAGCGTGTCCTCCACGCGGGCCCGTACGTGGTCCGCCAGATGGGACATGGTGCCGACGAGGCCCATCCGCTCCGCCCGCCCGGGGTGGTCGCGCACCCACTGGTGGACCACGGCACTGCCGTAGGACCCGCCGAGCACGTTGACCGGGGACGGGGCCACCTTCGACAGCAGTTGGTCGAGCGCTCTGGCGAGGAAGTCGAAGCCGTACCGGGCCGGCAGCCGGTCCGCGCCGCCCCAGCCCGGAAGGTCCACCGTGATGACGCTCGCCGACTCCAGGAACCCCTGCTCCAGCCGGCCCCACGCGTTCTGGCGCTGGAACGCACCGCCCACCAGGACGACGGGTGCCAGTCTCGCGTTCGGCTGGTGCACGACCCGGCCGCTGTACGCGTAACCGTCGAGAGTGAGCGGGATGACCTCTTCCAAGAGGGCGGAACGAGTCGGCACGGCCGGTCTCCGTTCGTGGGGGGACTTCACCAGGGGGAACGAGAACCGCGGCGGGACGTTACTGCCGCCGCGGCCCACGGCCCGCGCGACGGGGAGCGCCCCTCACCCCGGGAACGTGCGGATCTCCTCCCGCACCAGAGCGGCCAGCCGGGCCCCCAGGTCGCGGTGGCCGTGGTCGGTCACCACCGTCACCGTCGCGCCCGCGTCGTGCACGGCCATCGTCATCGCGACCGGGTGCCCCGGGCTGAGCGGCGGCAGCGCGGACAGGCCGGTCAGCCGCGCCGGACCCAGCGCGAGCGGCCCCGTGTGCGTCGCCAGGCTGCTGCACAACAGGGAGGAGTGGAACGGGGAGTCCGCGTACCGCCCCAGGGCGTCGGACACCGGCCCGTACCGCAGCGGCCGCGACGCGACGAACACCGCCTGCGCCCGCGCCCGCTGCTTGAGCGCCGCCCGCCGCGTGAAGCCGTCCACCGCGGCCAGCCGCCGCCGGGCCCCCGCGGCCGTGGGCAGCGGCACCCGCACGGTGGCGTAGCGGTTGCCCAGCACCGCCGCCTCGTCGTCGCCGCGGACGTCGACGGGCACCATCGCGCAGACCCCCGGCAGCCGCCCCGTCACGCCCGCGCCCCGCAGCGCACCGGCGGCCGCGGCGAGGAAGACCGCATTGGCGGAGGCCCGGCCGGAGGCCAGGGCGTCACGGGCCGCTGCCAGCTCCGCCGCCGGCACCCGGCTCCAGGACACCGCACGCCGTGGGTCCACCGGCCCGTGGAAGGGCAGGGGCCGGGCCCGGGGCAGCAGATCCGCCAGGGCGCGTACCCGCGCGAGGCGGGGGAGGGCGGCCGCCGGCCCCGCGCCCGGCAGGGCGCGCTGTCCGGGCACGTGTGCCGGGGCACCGAGCAGGGACCGCAGCAGGGCGACGAGCGAGACGCCGTCCAGCAGGGCGTGATGGGCTCGCAGCAGCAGCGCGAAGTCCTCGCCGTCCGGCAGCAGATGCAGCTGCCACGGCGGCCGGCCCGCACCGAGGGGATGGGCCAGCAACTGTGCGGTACGGGCGGCCAGCGGCGCGGGAGAGGGCGACTCGGGAACGTGCGCGCCGGGATCGAACACCGGCCCCGGCGCCCACTGCGGCCACGCCCCGGGCCCGCCCGCGGCGGCGGGCGTCAGGCGCAGCCGTTCGTGAGCCCCCCACGTGCGGAGCGCGAGGTCGCGCAGGTGCGGCAGCGCAGGGGCGGGGCCCTCGAACCGGGCGAGGACCCCGGCGGTCATGCAGACCGCACCACTGCTCTGGTGCCGGTGCAGCCAGGCGTCCAGCGGCGGCATCGGCCTGAGGGCAGGCCGCTCCACTGCGGGGGCGGAGGAGGCGAGTTCGGGCAGCGACGGATGCGGTGTCACGCGGTGTCCTTACGTCCTGGTCTCACGCGGTTCTACGGGCGTGCCGGGGCCGGGCCCCCGGCGCCTTCCTCAGCGGGCCGTGTCCGCCACGGCCCGGGCGACCGCCCCGGCCCCGTCCTCCAGGCCCAGCCGGGCGGCGAGCTGCGTGGCCCGCCGGGCGAACCGGGGCTCGCCGGCCCGTCGCAGCGCCGCGGCCAGCCGGTCGGCGGTCAGCCGCGCGTGCGGCAGCACCTCCGGGCTCACCCCCAGCCGCACCAGCCGCTCGGCCCACCACGGCTGGTCGGTGAGGACGGGCACCGGAACCGCCGGCACCCCGGCCCGCAGCCCGGCCGCGGTCGTCCCGGCCCCGGCGTGGTGCACGACGGCGGCCGTGCGCGGCATGAGCCAGCCGTGCGGCAGCGGGCCGACCGTGATGACGTCGTCGTTCATCACGGACAGCCCCGCCCACCCCGACTGGACGATGCCCCGCACCTCGGCCAGGCGCAGGGCCCGCGCCGTGATCTCGGCGAGCCGCTCCGGGTCGCCGGGCATCATGCTGCCGAAGCCCACGAACACCGGTGGCGGCCCGGCCGCCAGGAAGTCGGTGACCAGCGCGGGCGGCTGCCAGTCCGCACACTCGTGCGGCCACCAGTACCCGGCCACCTCCAGGCCCGGCCGCCAGTCCGCGGGGAGGGGCACCACCGTGGGGCTGTAGCCGTGCCAGATGGGCCAGCCGCTGCGCTCCCGCTCCCGGCGCAGCCGGTGAGCGCTGCGGTACACCAGCCCCAGCCGGGCGTGCAGGCTGCGCTGGGCGGTGGCGTGGAGCGCGTCCAGCACGGCGTTCGCGGCGTGGCTGCGCAGCAGGTTGGCGTAGCCGGGCGGCTTCCAGGGCATCGTGCAGGGCGAGAACGCCGCCGTGGGGGCGTCGGGTTGCAGGAACACCCCCATGCTGGGAATCCGGTGGTACTGCGCCACGACCCTGCCGACCGGCGCGGCGAGCGCCGACAGCAGCACCAGGTCGGCCTTGGGGTCGACGGCGGCCAGGATCCCGTCGACGAGGGAGAGCGCCGCCTGCTCGGTGGCCCGCACCAGGCGGACGACCGACCGCGGCGAACGCACCGCGCGCCGGAAGCGGTTGTGCGCGCCCAGCAGCTCCTCGAAGGGATCCGCCTCCAGTGCGCGCATGCGCAGACCGCAGCAGGCCACCACCTCCGTGAACCTCGCATGGGCGGCGATCTCCACGTCATGGCCCTCGGCGAACAGCCGGTGACCGAGGCCCGTGTACGGAGCGACGGAGCCCATCGTGCCTGCTGTGATGATCTGGATGCGCATGTCCCCGGCCTTCCTGCTGCCCTGTCGCATCAACGAGGGGGCACCCGGCCCGGATACGGCACGCGCTCTACTTCGCCGCCGGGGACGCCCCCGCCGGGACCGGCAGCGGCTTGCCCGCACAGGTCAGATCCCGCTCCGGCGCCGTTCCCCCGACGAGGTACGCGTTCACGACGCCGTCCACGCACGCGTTGCCGTTCTCGAACTGGCCGTGGTCGCCGTCGTCGGTGACGGTGACCAGGCGCGAGCCGCGCAGCGCCCGGTGGGCCCGCACCGCCGCCTCGTAGTAAGTGGCCGGGTCGTGGACCGAGTTGACCAGGAGTGTCGTCGGCAGGCCGGCGCCGGTGACCTTCACCCGGGGCGCCTTCGACGCCGGCCAGGCCGCGCAGACCGCCGCGAAGGCGAGCTCGCGGGCGCCGACCAGCGGCAGCTCCGCGGTGTCCTTGCCGCTGCGCTCGATCCAGCGGTCGATGTTCCGGTCCCACCGCGTGTCGTTGCAGGTGACGGAGAAGTACTCGGCGAAGAAGCCGGGACCCGAGTACGAGCCGAAGACCTGAGTGACGAGGGCCTTCTCCTGCGTGCCGGCGGTGTCCCAGTGGTCGAGCGCGGCCAGCGCTCCCGCGAGCGGCTGGAAGCCCTGGCCCGCGTTGTATATGGCTTGCAGCGTGCCGTTGTCCAGCTGGTTGGGGCCGATCACCGTGTCGCCGGCCGTGACCGGGTGCGCGCGCAGGGCACTGCGCTGCCGCTCCCACGTCGCCTTCGCCTCGGCGGCGGTCCGCCCGTAGTGGTAGACGCCGTCGTACCGCGCCAGCCAGGGCAGGAAGTCCTGCTCGAAGCGGCGCTGGAAGCTCATGGGCTGCCCCGTCGTGAAGCTCTCCCAGGAGCCGTCGAACGCGATGTTGCTGTCGAGCACCGCGCGCTCGACGCGCTGCGGGAAGAGCGTCGCGTAGTAGGCGCCGACCATCGTGGCGTAGGAGGCGCCGTAGTAGGAGATCTTCTTCTCCCCGAGCAGCGACCGGAACAGATCCATGTCACGGACGGTCTGCTCGGTGGTGAGGTAGGGCAGGAGGTCCCCGCTGCGGCTCGTGCAGTGCTCCACGAACGCGCGGGAACGGTCCACCACCCGCTGCACCGCGGCGGGGGAGCGGTCGCGGAAGTCGCCCGCGGTGAAGTCCGCGAACTCCGCGTCGCTCTCGCACACCGCCCGCGTGCTGTTCCCGACGCCGCGCTGGTCGAAGCTCACCACGTCGTACGCGGCGTCGATCGCGGCCGAGCCCCCGGCGAGCCACCGGGGCCGCTGCAGGCCCGAACCGCCCGGGCCGCCCGCCGCCATCATCAGCACCCCGCGCCGCTTCGCCGGGTCGCCCGCGCGGTGCCGGGAGACCGCGACGGTGAGGTCGGGCCCCGCGCCGGGGTCGTGCCAGTCGCGCGGCACCGCCATCGTCGCGCACTCCAGCGGCGAGTCCTTCCCGCACCGTTGCCAGTCCAGGTGCTGCTGGGCGTAGCGGGCGGGCACGGCCTGCCGGGCCTGGGCGACGGATGCCGGAAGGACGGCGGCGGCTATCGCCGTCACCACGGCGCCCGACAGGGCGGACCTCATCCGCCGCGACTTCCCGAACGTGAACATCGATCCTCCTGCGCGGTTGCGGTTGCGCAGTCGATGCTGCCGCCCGGCACGTACCGGATCGATCCCGCCAGTATCCGACCCCGGGGTGGTGCTGGTGCCACCCCCGGGCCGGAAAGGGGACTGTCGACCGGCGGGGGTTCCATGGTGAAGTCGACCGGCAAGGGCACTCTCCCCATCAGGAGGAACGCTCCATGGACATCGCAGCACTGCGCCGGGACACCCCCGGCTGCGCCCACCGCGTGCACCTCAACAACGCCGGCGCCGGGCTGGTCTCCCGCCGGACCCTCGACACGATGACCGCCCACCTCGAACTCGAAGCCCGCATCGGCGGCTACGAGGCCGCGACCGAGCGGGAAGAGGCCGTCGAGGACGTCTACGCCGCCCTCGCCGAACTCGTCGGCGGCCGCCCCGAGGAGGTGGTGCTGTTCGACAACGCCACGCACGCGTGGCAGGCCGCCTTCTACTCCCTCGCTTTCGGGCCGGGCGACCGGATCCTGACCGGCCGCGCCGAGTACGGCAGCAACATCCTGGCCTACCTGCAGGTGGCCCAGCGCACCGGGGCCGAGGTCGTCGTGGTGCCCAACGACGTCCACGGCCGGCTCGACACCGCGGCCCTGGCCGCCCTCATCGACGAGCGCACCCGGCTCGTCGGCATCAGCCACGTGCCCACCAGCGGCGGCCTGGTCAACCCGGTCGCTGAGATCGGCCGCATCACCCGCCGGGCCGGGGTGCCGTTCCTCCTCGACGCCACGCAGTCGGTCGGCCAGTTCCCCGTGGACGTCCAGGAGATCGGCTGCGACCTGCTCGCGGCCACCGGCCGCAAGTTCCTCCGGGGCCCGCGCGGCACCGGCTTCCTGTGGGTGGGCCCCGGCATCCTCGACCGCCTCGACCCGCACGTCAGCGAGGCCGCGTCCGCGGTCTGGGACGGCAAGCGCGGATTCACCTGGCAGCCGGGTGCACGGCGCTTCGCCACCTGGGAGATGGGCTGGGCCGGCGTGCTCGGCCTGGGCAGCGCCGTGCGGCAGGCCCTGGAACTGGGCGTCGCGGCCACCGGCGAGCGCGCGATCGCCCTGGGGGCCGCCCTGCGCGAACGGCTCGACGCGCTGCCGGGAGTGGCCACGTACGACCTGGGACGCGAGCGGTGCGCCATCGTGACCGCCAAGGTCGACGGCGTGCCCGCGGACGAGGTCAAGGCCGCGCTGGCCCGCGAGGGGATCAACGTGAGCATCACCTGGCCCGGCCAGTCGCAGTTCGACACCGAGGACCGCGGCGTTCACCCGCTGGTACGGCTCTCCCCGCACTACTACAACACCGAGGACGAGCTCGACCGGGCGGTGGCCGCCCTGGCCGGCCTCGCCCGGACGGGTCAGCCCAGGTAGTCGATCTGGTAGATGTGCAGCGTCTTCGTCTGGTGCCCCAGGTAGATGACGACGAAGACGTCGTCGAGCACGAGCATCCGCATGATGCCGTCGTCCTCGCCGTACGGCACGGTCACCGACAGGGGGTCCGCGCAGGCCGCGGCGAGGACGTCGCTGAGCTGTCCGCTCACCGGCGCCGGGAGGGAGTCCCAGACGGCCGCTATCGTCGCATCGTATTTGAGCGCGTACACGGCCTCAGCGTGTCAGCTCACGCCCCTCCGTGGGCGCGAACCAGGGCAGCGTCCTCCTGCACCTTCTGGGTGATGTCGATCCACTCGCCCGGGACCTCGCCCCCCGCGGCCTCCGCGGCGGCCGCCTGCCGTCCGCGTTCGACGGCGGCGAGCGTGCGTTCGGCGATGCCCTGCCACTTGGCGAACACGGCCGGGACCGTGTGCGCCGGGGCACTGCCGATCTCGTCGGCGAAGCGCCGGGACAGGTCGGGACTGCCGAGAGCGTCGCGAATACGTTCGATGCTCCACACCGGGCCGGTGCTCATGGGTCCTCCCCGCGTCGGCGGCTCGACCGCCCAGAGTAGCGAAATTGTCCTCGCCGTATCAGAGGAACCCGAGGGGCTGTTCCGTGCCACCGGACCGCCGTTGCCCACCGCGGCGTTCAGTGCAGGAAGACGACGCTCTGGAACGCCTGCACACCGTAGAAACCGGCGGGGAAGTACGCCGCCGCGCCCCGGCAGTCGGGTGTGTCGAACAGATAGGCGTTGAGGTCTGTTTCGTTGCCGGTGACGCCCTGGGCGTAGCCGACGGCGTAGCACCGGCCCTCGACGGGATCCGGCAGTCCGTGCCGCACGGTGCCCGGCCGGGTGTGGTAGACGAACGTGCCGGTGGTCGCCCGGGCGGCCGGCGGCGGGGCGGTGAGGGTGACGAGCGCGGCGAGCGCCAGGGAGCCGAGCACGCGGAGCGGATGTCGCACAGTGCGCCATGCTCGTCGACGCCACCGGGACGCAGGGCCGGTTGGCGGCCGGCTTCACCCGTACGGAGAAGACCGCCCGGGCGCGGTGGCTCCCGGCACGTCCAGACCGTAGACCCGGCGGGCGTTGTCCGCCGCGACCAGCGCTGCCACCCTTTCCGCGTCCGCCGCCGACCACGCGCCCCGGGCCACCCAGCCCGTCAGCAGTTCCTCCAGCGCCTGCCGGAAGAGGGCGGCCCCCACCGCGTACAGCTCCGGCAGCCCGTAGGCGTCGGTGGAGAAGAGCAGCTTCCCGAACGGGGTCAGCTCCAGCATCTCGGCCAGCACCGCCTGCGCCCGTGCGCCCGTGTGCGTCAGGGAGAGCCCCATGTCGGCGTAGACGTGCGGGTAGGAGTGGGCGAGGAAGCCGGCGTTGCGGTGGTAGGGGTAGCCGTGCAGCAGCACCAGGGTGCAGCCGGTGGGGCGGACCTCCCGTACGAAGTCGGTGAGCAGCAGCGGGTCGCAGCGGTGCAGCCGGAGGTCCGGGTCGCCGAAGCCGGTGTGCAGCTGGACCGGCCTGCCGGTCTCCGCGGCGGACCACAGCAGATGGCGCAGCAGTACGGGGTCGGCCAGCCGTCCGCCCGCCGCCCGGGCCACGAGCCAGCGGCCGGCGGCGGCCCGCACCTCGGCGGGGTCCGGCGGGCCGGGCTCGAAGTCCAGGCCGTAGCGGTAGGCGGCCACCGACTTGAAGGCCACGGCGTCGCGGGCGCCCTGCCGCACGGCGTCGGCGAGGCCGTCGAGGAACTCCTTGCGGCCGCCGGCGCGGTCGGCGACGCGCTCCGCCAGGCTCTCCAGGCGGACGACCTCGTGGCAGACGGCACCGCCGCCCGCGGCGGCCGCCAGCTCCGCGGGGGTCGTCAGGTCGCCCGGGATCCCCGTGTCCACCAGGAAGGCGGCGATGCCGCAGGCGCTCAGCAGCCGCCGCGTGGCCTCGGCCGGACCCAGCTCGGCGCGCCGCCGCAGGTACTCCTGCGGCGGGCAGTGCGGGGGGAGGTCCAGCAGGGGAGCGCACCAGCGGCGCACGGCCAGGCCGAGCTGGGTGTCGAAGAAGGAGGTGCCGGGTGCGGCGGGGGCGTCGGATTCGGTGAGGTAGGACGCGAAGGAGGCGGGCGACAGGGCGGAGCGCTCCACGCCGTGGCAGTGGTGGTCCACCAGCGGGGGCACCGGGAGACCGGTCATGTCAGTACCGCCGGCGGGTCGCGGCCGCGACGTCCTTCGGCGCGAGGCCCTCGAACAGCTTCACCTCGCCCGCGCGGACCGCGGCGATCGCCTCGAACAGCGGCTCGCCGAGGGCGGTGCGCAGCAGGTCGGAGCGCTCGAAGTGCTCCAGCGCCCCGGCGAGCGAGGTGGGCAGCCGCTGCTGTCCGCCGGTGCGGGCCGGGTCGCCGGCCGTCGGCGGCGGCAGGGTCAGCCCCTCGTCGAGCCCGGCCAGCCCGGCGGCGATGACCGCGCCTGTCACCAGGTACGGATTGGCGGCCGCGTCGAAGCACTTGACCTCGGCGTTGGCGCCGTCGGTGTCGTCCGGCGCGCCGGTGATGAAGCGCAGGGCGGTCTCCCGGGTCTCCAGGCCCCAGCACTGGTAGACACCCGCCCAGCGCGAGGGTTCGAGCCGCAGGTAGCTGGCGGGCGTGGGCGCGCCGAGGGCCAGCAGGGCGGGCAGCTCCCGCAGCACCCCGGCCAGGAACGCCTCGCACTCGGCGGTCATGCCGTACGGGCCGTCGCCGCCGCGGCACAGGTTCCGCTCGTCCCGCCACAGGCTCAGGTGCAGGTGCGCGCCGTTGCCCACGCCGCCCGGCTCCACGACGGGGGCGAAGGAGGCGTCGAGGCCGTTGCGCAGGGACACCGCGCGGATCGTCTCGCGGACCAGTACGGACAGGTCGGCCGCGCCGACGGGATCCGACGGGGCGACCGACACCTCGAACTGCCCGGGGGAGTATTCGGGGTGGATCTGCAGGACCTCGATGCGCTGGGCGATGAGCGCGTCCAGGACGTCGCGGAGGTAGTCCGACAGCTCGACCACCCGGGTCATGCCGTAGGCCGGGCCGGAGCAGGCGTAGCGCGGGGGCTCGTGTCCGTTGGCGTGGGTGACGACCCATTCGGTCTCGAACCCCATGCGCAGCCGCAGCCCCCGGGCCGCCGCCGCGTCCGCCATCCGGCGCGCGAACCCGCGCTGACACCCCACGTAGGGGGTGCCCTGCTGCTCGAAGCGGTCGACGGGCGCCCAGGCCCAGCCGGGCTGTGCGGCCAGCACCGTCAGCCGCTCCAGGTCGGGGAAGAGCCGCAGATCCCCGTCCGGGCCGCCGATGTGGCGGCTGGTGACGCTGGAGTCGTCGACGAGGTACACGTCGAAGCAGGGCGACGCCCCCACGCCCCGGCGGGCGGTGTGCGCGAGCCGGTTCGTGGGGACGGCCTTGAGGCGGGAGATGCCGGCGTTGTCCACCCAGGTCAGGAGGACGCCATGGATGTCCTGCGCGGTGAGCTGCGCCGCGGCCTGCCGCGCCGCGGACTCCGCCCGCTCCCGTTCCTGCACGGTCCGCTCCTCACCGTCGAAAACCCTCTGGCCCAGGGATTCTGGTCACGAGCGGCCCGTCTTACACCTCACGTCCCGGTGGTTCCTTCGGGCACGGCGTGTCGGCGCACCGCCGAAGGGGTGGCGTTGCGGGGGTCAGCGCAGGGCCGTGAGGGTGGTGAGGGCGCGGTGCGCCGCGGTGCCGGAGGCGGGCTTCGTGCCGCAGTACTCCGCCTCGATCAGCCCGGTGAAGTCGGCTTCCCTCCAGTCGTCGTTGTAGTTGAACGCGGTGGTGTGGCGGCCGTCCGCGTCGGAGGTGGCCAGGGAGGAGGAGCCGTGGATTCCGCCGCTGTGCAGCCACACGGTCTTCCCGCAGGAGAGGGTGGCGGCGGAGACGCCGAGGCCGTACCGGCCCCCTTCACCGCCCATCGGCACGGTGGTGAGCAGTTCCCGCTGCTGGCGTTCGGGCAGCAGCTCGCCGCGGAGCAGCGCGCGGTAGAAGCGGTTGAGGTCGCCGGTGGTGGAGATGATCTCGCCGGCCGCGCCGCCCCAGGAGGGGTTGAGCTCGGTGACGTCGTACACCTTCGGGCCCGGCCCGGTGAACGAGAGCGTGCTGTACGCCCGTCCGTGCGGCGCGGGCATGCGGGGCGAGGTGCCGGGCAGCGTCGTGGAGCGCAGGCCCGCCTTGCCGATGACGCGCTTTTCGATCTCCGCGGCGTACGAACGGCCGGTGACCTTCTCGACGATCATTCCGGCGAGGATGTAGTTGGTGTTGGAGTAGTGCCAGCCCTTGCCCGGCTCGAAGTAGGGCCGGTGCTGCACGGCGGTCGCGACGAGCTGCCGGGGTGTGTAGGTGTCGTAGCGGTGTTCGAGAAAGCCGGTGGTGATCCGCTCGACGAAGCCGGGGTCGTCGGTGTAGTTGAAGATGCCGCTGGAGTGGTTGAGCAGCTGGCGGACGGTGATCCGGCTGCCGTCGTGGCCGTTGCCGCGCACCACGCCGGGCAGCCGGCGCTCGACCGTGTCGTCGAGGTCGAGTCTGCCCTCGGCCTCCAGCTGCAGGAGGACGACGGAGACGAACGCCTTGCTGATGCTGCCGATGCGGAAGCGGTCCTGGGCCAGGCGCGGCCGGTGGGTGGTCAGGTCGGCGACGCCGGCGGAGCCGTTCCACGTGCCGTGTTCGTCCTGAACCCGCCCCAGGACGCCCGGCGTCCCGGCCTTCACCTCGGCCTCCATGATGGCCCGGGTGGCGGCGTGCGGGGCGGTGCTCCGTTCCGTGCCGGCCGCTGCCGCGGTCTGTACGGTCGTGGCGGCCAGGGCGGCCGTCACGACCGCGACCACGGCCGTCCGTAAGGTGCGTGCGCTCATCGTCTGCTGCCTCTCTCTCGTGGGAGGGGACCTGTGCACCTGCCAGGACCGCGTCAACCGCCGTGGCGTTGAGCGGACTTCGGGAGGGTGTACGGAATCCAGCCAGTCGTTTCATCCGACAGGACCGGCGTTCGGGGATCAGTCCGGAAGATCGGTCTATTCCCTGCAATCTCACTCGTTCGACGGAATGCACCCGAGGTAACCGAACAACTACGCTTGGTTTGTGACGATCTGGGGTCGTACGGGAGTGCTGCAGCCCGCGGTGCGGGCTGTTCTCGCCGTGCTGGCCTCTGCGCTGCTCGTGCTCTCCGGCGCGGTGGCCGAGGGAATGGAGAGCGTCTCCGTCAGGGAGGAGATTCCCGCGTCCGCCCCCCTGGCGGACGGCTCCTCCGACGAGTGCACCGCGTGCACGGCCGAGCAGCGGGTTCCACGTCCGGGGAGGGTGGGGCGGCCGACGGGCAGGCGCGCCTGTCCGCCGGCCCTGGCGTCTGCCGCCGGAGCAGCCGGGGGGCTCTCCGGCCGGCAGGCGCCGTCCCGGCCGGGCGGCGTCATCGCCGCCGACGACCGCGCGCACCATTCCGTCCTGCGCTGCTGACCGGAACCACGTCCCGTCCTCCGTGTGAGGGCGGGGCGTCGGTGTTTTCCCGGCATGCCAGCAGGTACGACAGCAGGAGATACGTCATGCGCATCGATCCCGCGCGTGCGCTCGGCGCCTATGTGCGCGCCGAGGCTTACCGCATCCACCGCCCCGACCCCGACCCCGAGCCCGCGCCCGTCATCGTGGAGGAGCGCCCCGACGCGCCGGTGGCCGAGGAGCCCGCCGGCCGGTCCGGCTTCCGCCGGCCCGGCGTGCTGGCCAGGTTGTTGCTCCTCCGTCGCCGGTAACGCCCCTGGCGGGGCGTCATGTCCGGGAGTCGTCGCCCGGGTCCGCCTGCCGGCGGGCCGGCCCGGGCGGCGGCAGGCCGGAGGCTCCGGTGGAGTGACTTTTAGGTAAGGCTAACCTAATATTCATGGCGTCCGGTGTGGGGTGATCCCGCACCGATGGCGCCCCCTGTTCTTTTTGAGCCCGTTTCAACGTCCGGAGCCTTCGATGACCTCGCCCGACCGCCTCCTCCCGTCCGTGCCGCGCCGTGCGGCCCAGGCTCTCGCCGCCGTGGGTGCCGCCGCCTTGCTGCTGACGGGTTGCGGCGGGGGCTCCGACTCCGGCTCCGACGCCACGAAGAACGAGTCGACGTCCGACGGCGGCGGGACGCGCACGGTCAAGGACGCCACCGGCACGGCGGTCAAGGTCCCCGCCAACCCCCGGCGCATCGTGACCCTCACGCAGGAGGACCTCGACGCGGTGCTCGCCCTCGGCATCAAGCCGGTCGGCATCACCAACGGTCAGGGCCTGAACAAGCCCCCGGCCTACCTTGAGGACAAGGTCAAGGGCGTCAACGTCGTCGGCAACCTGCTGCAGCCGGTGATGGACAAGGTCCTCGCCGCCAAGCCCGACCTCATCCTCGCCGGCGACATGCAGGACCAGCAGGTCCTCAAGCAGCTCCGCGAGATCACCCCGGCCACCCTGGTCACCATGGCCCCCACCGATGACTGGAAGCTCTCCTTCCGGGGGGTTGCCAACGCGGTCAACGGCCTGGACAAGGCGAACAAGGTCATCGCCGACTACGAGGCCAGGGCCAAGAAGGCCGGCGAGGAGCTCGGCGAGAGCAAGGGCGCCGAGGTCAGCATCGTCCGCTGGAACCCGGACGGCCCGAGCTGGATGGAGAAGAAGCAGTTCGCCTCCGGCGTCGCCCTGGACATGGGGCTCAAGCGGCCCAAGGCCCAGGACAAGGACGGCAACGCCCACACCCCGGCGCTGAGCCTGGAGAAGATCAACGAGATCGACGGCGACTGGCTCTTCCTGTCCACCCTCACCTCGGACGGCGAGAAGGCCCTGAAGGACGTCCAGGAGAAGCCGGCGTACAAGGACCTGAACGCGGTGAAGAAGAACCACGCCGTGACCGTCAGCGGTTCGGTGTGGTCGACGCGGGGTGGCCCGCTGGCCAGCCTGGTCGTCGTGGACGACATCACGAAGGCGCTGAAGAAGTAGCGTGACCCGGACGGGCCGGACGATCCGGCCCGTCCGGGGTTCGGGGCGGAGCCCCGGGAACCGGTTGAAAGGGCGGGGTGGGGGAACCTACGCGCGGCGGGCGGCCGCGAAGTCCGCTGCCGTCCACGCCATCCCCACCGCGCCGTCCACGACGGCCCGTTCCGCCGCCGGGGACACGGCCGCCGCCACGAACTCCGGCTCGTGCGGCCCGCACGCCCCGCCCGTGATGTCCAGCACCGGGTGGATCGACGGCACCACGTGCGAGACGTTCCCCATGTCCGTGCACGCGAACGCCTCCCGCTCCTGCGGCTCCGGCCGGCCCAGCGCCCGGGCGTTGGCCTGCCACAGGCCGATCAGCTCCGGGTCGGTGCGGAAGTCCAGGTAGTCCGGCTCCGGGCGGGTGAGCGTCACCTCGCAGCCCGTGGCGACCGCCCCCGCCCGGAAGCACGCCTCCACCCGCTCGCGCAGCTCCCGCAGGTCCTCGGCGGCCGACGCGCGGATCTCGTACTCCGCGGTGGCCCGGTCGGGGATGAGGTTCGGCCGCGTGCCCGCGCCGGTGGTCACCCCGTGCACCTTCCACTGCGGAGGCAACTGCTGACGCAGCAGCCCCAGAGCAACCTGAGCAACCGTCAGGGCGTCGGCGGCGTTGCGTCCCTCGTGCGCATTGAGGCTGGGGTGCGCCGAGCGCCCCCGGTACGCGACCGAGAGGGTGCCCAGCGCGAACGAGCGGAACTCGGCAACCTCGAACGGGCAGGGGTGCACCATCATCGCGGCGTCCACCCCCTCGAAGGCCCCCGCCTCCAGCAGCAGCGCCTTGCCCGCCCCGCTCTCCTCGGCGGGAGTGCCCAGCACCCGGACCGTCAGGCCCAGTTCGTCGGCGTGGGGGGCGAGGGCGAGCGCCGCGCCCACGCCGGCGGCGGCGATCAGGTTGTGGCCGCAGGCATGGCCGAGGTCCGGCAGCGCATCGTACTCGCAGGCGATGGCCACGGTGACCGGACCCGAACCGGCGGTCGCGCAGAAGGCGGTGTCGAGGCCGTAGGCGGGGGCGGTGACGGTGAAGCCGTGGTCCCGCAGGGCGCCGGCGCACCATGCGGCGGCCCGGTGCTCGGCGAAGGCGGTCTCGGGGTGCGCGTGAAGGCGACGGCTGAGCGCCAGGAGCTCCTCGCGATGGGCTGAAACGCGCTCGCGCATGGCGGATTTGAGGCCGTCGGCCACGGTCATGTCCGGCTCCTGTGTCGGGGTTCTCCTGCTGTCCCCGACCGGCGGGGACCACACTCACAAGCGATCAAAAAATAGCTTAGGCTTACCTAAGCTGAGCCACCGGGGGTCCGGTGTGCGCACGAACGTCTGCCCTCTACCGGGAGTCCCCACGCCATGCGTCACCACCAGGTCGAGACTTCCCCCAGCCACCGCTGGGAGGTAACCCCCTCTGCCGAACTGCCGCTCCTCGGCGCACAGTCGGGAATCCTCTACGCCCAGGCCCTCGCCCCGGACAACCCGGTCTACAACACCGGTGACTGCGTGGAGATCACCGGCCCGCTGGACGCGGAACTCTTCGAGCGCGCCCTGCGGCACACCACGCGGGAGGCCGAGACGCTGGCCCTGCGCGCCACCGCCGGGGACCCGCCCGCCCAGCGCGTCGAGGCGGACGGGGAGCGGCCGTTGCACCGGCTCGACCTGCGCGGGGCCCCCGACCCCGCCGACGAGGCCGAGACATGGATGCGCGCCGACCTCGACCGGCCCGTGGACCTCACCGAGGGCCCGCTGGTGACGCAGGCCCTCATCCGCCTCGCCGACGACCGCCACTGGTGGTACCAGCGCGTCCACCACTTCGCCGTCGACGCCTACGCCCTGACCCTCCTCGGGCGCCGGGTCGCCGAGGTCTACACCGCCCTGGCCGCCGGCGCCGGGCCCACCCCGAACCCCTTCGGCACGCTGGCCGAGCTCGTCGACGACGAGGCCGAGTACACCGCCGGCGAACGCCACGCCGCCGACCGCGACTTCTGGCGCAACCGCCTCGCCGACCGGCCCGAGCCCGTCTCCCTCTCCGATCGCCCGGCGGCTCCCGCCGGCTCCGTCCTGCGCCACACGGCCGAACTTCCCGCCGGCTCCCTGACCCGCCTGGAGTCGGCGGCCCGCGCCGCCAAGGCCACCTGGGCCGAACTGCTCATCGCCGCCACCGCCGGCTATCTGCACCGCACGACCGGTGCCCACGACATCGTGCTCGGCCTGCCGCTGATGAACCGCCGCGGACCCGCCGCCCTGCGCACCCCGGCCATGATGGTCAACGTCATGCCGCTGCGCATCGCCGTCCGCCCTCAGGACACCGGCGCCGAACTCCTGCGCCGCGTCGTCCTCGAAGTGCGGGCCGTCCGCCGCCACCAGCGCTACCGCCAGGAGGACCTGCGCCGCGACCTCGGCCTCACCGCCGCCGGACAGCCGCTGTTCGGACCGATGGTGAACATCAAGGCGTTCGAGGGCGACCTCGACTTCGGCGGCCTGCCCGGCACGGTGCGCAACCTCGCCGCCGGCCCCGTCGACGACCTCGCCGTGGCCGTCACCCCGGGCCCCGACGGCGGCCTACGGCTCGGCCTGGACGCCCACCCCGCCCGCTACGACGCCGCCGGCCTCGCCGGCCACGAGAACGGCCTGCGCCGCTACCTCGACGGCCTCACCACCCTCCTCCTGGACGACCCGCAGCGCCCCGTCGGCACCATCGACCTGCTGACCGCGGACGAGATCCGCCGGGCCACCGCCGGACGCACCGAGCCCGCCGCCGAGGCGACCCTGCCCGAGCTCTTCGCCGAGCAGGCCGTCCGCACCCCGCACGCCGTGGCCGTGCGCAGTGGCACCACGGCCCTCACCTTCGCCGCACTCGACGCCGCGGCCAACCGCCTGGCCCACGACCTGAGGGCGTCAGGGGTCCGGGCCGGAACCGCCGTCGCGCTCGCCCTGCCCCGCAGTGCGGACACCGTCGTCGCCCTCCTCGCCGTCCTGAAGGCGGGCGGCGTCTGCCAGCCGCTCGACCTCGGCCACCCCGCGCAGCGCATCACCGCCGTCCTGGACGACACCCGGCCCGGCTGCCTCATCGCCACCACGCCCGCGGCCGACGGCCTGCCGGAGCACGGCATCCCCACCCTGCTCCTCGACGATGCGGCCACCCGCGCCCGCATCGACGCCTGGCCCGGCACGGCTCCCCCCGCCCCGACGCTCCGTCAGCCCGCCTACGTCATCCACACCTCCGGCTCCACCGGCCGCCCCAAGGGCGTCCTGGTCACCCACGCCTCCCTCACCAACCTCCACGCCGGGCACGGCAGCGACCACATCGCGCCCGCCGTCGAGCGCACCGGCCGCCACCGGCTGCGGATCGCCCACAGCGCCTCCTTCGCCTTCGACGCCTCCTGGGACCCCCTGATCTGGATGGTCCACGGCCACGAGCTGCACCTGCTGGACGACGCCGCCTACCGCGACCCCGCTCTCCTCACCGCCTACGTCGACGAACAGCGCATCGACTACCTCGACGCCACCCCCTCCTACGTCGAGGCTCTGGTGGCCGAGGGCCTCCTCGACCCGGACCGGCACCGCCCCGCCCTCGTCGTCGTCGGCGGCGAGACCGTGCCCGAGCCGCTGTGGAGACGCCTGGCCGGCACCGAGGGCGTCAGCCCCGTCAACCTCTACGGCCCGACCGAGACCACCGTCGACGCCTACTCCTGGCTGCCCGGCGCCACCCCGGGTGCCGTCACCGGCCGCCCCGTGCGCGGCTCACGCGCGTACGTCCTCGACACCTCCCTCCGTCCGACCGTCCCCGGCGTCACCGGGGAGCTCTACATCGCCGGCGCCTGCCTGGCCGCCGGCTACCTGGGCCGCCCCGACCTCACCGCCGAACGCTTCACCGCCGACCCCTTCGGCGCCCTGCACGGCGAGCCCGGCGCACGCATGTACCGCACCGGCGACCTCGTACGCCGCCGCCCCGACGGCACCCTGGAGTTCCTCGGCCGCGCCGACGACCAGGTCAAGATCCGTGGCTTCCGCATCGAACCCGGCGAGATCCAGGCCGCGCTGGCCGCACACCCGGACGTCGCCCAGGCCGCCGTCATCGCCCGCGACACCGCCACCGGCAAGCGCCTGCTCGCCTACGCCGTACCCGCCGAAGGCGCCACCCCCGACCCGGGGGCGCTGCGCGCCCACCTCGCCGGGCGACTGCCCGATCACATGGTGCCCACCGCCGTCCTCCTCCTCGACGCCCTGCCCCGCACCGCCAACGACAAGCTCGACGTCCGCGCCCTCCCCGACCCGGACCCCGCCGCCACCCCGGGCGCCGCCACCGGCCACAGCGGCCCCCGCACCCCTCACGAAGAGATCGTCTGCGGTCTCTTCGCCACCGCCCTCGGCCTGGACACCGCTCCCGCCCCCCACGCCGACCTCTTCGACCTCGGCGGCCACTCGCTGACCGCCGGCCGTATCGCCGCCCGCGTCCGCGAGACCTTCGGCGCCGCGATCAGCCTCGCCGACGTCTTCCGCAACCCCACGCCCGCCGCGCTCGCCGCACTCCTGCGCGAAGCGCCCGCGGCCTACGGCGAGGACCGGCCCGCGCTCACGCCCGTACCCCGCACGGACCGCATGCCGCTCTCCCCTGCACAGAAGCGGCTGTGGTTCATGCACCGCCTCGAAGGACCCAGCCCCACCTACAACATCCCCCTCGTCCTGAACCTCACCGGACCGCTCGACCACGACGCGCTGCAGCTCGCCCTGAACGACCTCACGCACGCCCACGAGACACTCAGGACCGTATACCCGGCCACTGACAACGAGCCCCACCAGCGGATCCTCACCGCCGGCGAGGCCACCCCGCACCTGCACACCGCGCCCCTCGCCGCGGACCGCACCGCGGCCGTCCGCCACTGCTTCGACCTCGCCACCGAACCCCCGCTGAGGGCCACGCTGTTCAGCGACGGGGGAGACGAGCACACCCTGCTCCTCCTGCTGCACCACATCGCCGGCGACGGCGCGTCCACCACCCCGCTCGCCCGCGACCTCGCCGCCGCCTACACCGCCCGAGCCGCCGGCCGCACCCCCGAACTCCCGCACAGGCCCGTCCAGTACGCCGACCACACCGCCTGGCAGCAGCGCCTCCTGGGGACCGCCGAGGAGCCCACCCCGCTCGCCGAACGCCAGCTCGCCCACTGGAAGCAGGCCCTGGCCGGCCTGCCCGACCAGCTCGAACTGCCCACCGACCGGCCGCGCCCGGCCGTCGCGTCCCACGAGGGCGACACCGTCCCCTTCCACCTCGACGCCGCCGCGCACGCCGCCCTCGAACAGCTCGCCCGCACCACCGGCACCAGCGTCTTCATGGCCGTCCAGGCCGCCTTCGCCACGCTGCTCACCCGCTACGGCTGCGGCACCGACATCCCGATCGGCACCCCCGTCGCCGGACGCGACGACGACACCACCGCCGACCTCGTCGGCTTCTTCGTCAACACCCTCGTCCTGCGCACCGACACCTCCGGCGACCCCGCCTTCCGCACCCTCCTCGACCGCGTCCGCGCCACGACGATCGCGGCGTACGAACACGCCGACCTGCCCTTCGACCGGCTCGTCGAGGAGCTCAACCCGCCCCGCTCACTCGCCCGGCACCCGCTCTTCCAGGTGATGCTCGCCTGGCAGTCGATGCCCGACGCCGCCTTCGCCATGGGCCCGGACCTGACCGCCCGCATGACGGCCGTACCCTCCGGCACCGCCAAGTTCGACCTCACCCTCAACGCCGGGGAACAGCCCGGCGGCGGCATCGCCGGCTTCCTCGAATTCCGCACGGACCTCTTCGACGCCGCCACGGCGAAACGTCTCTCCACCCACCTGACCCGCCTGCTCACCGCGGCCGCCGCCGACCCGCACACCCCCGTCGGCCGGCTCCCCCTCCTCGACGACGACGAGCTGCACCGCTCCCTCGTCGAGTGGAACACCGGGACGACCACCCCCGCACCCGCACCGCACACCCTCGTCGGCCTGTACGAGGACGCCGCCCGCCGCCACCCCGACCGCACGGCCGTCACCTGCGAGGGAGCCTCCCTCACCTACGCCGCGCTGTCCGCCCGCGCCAACCGCCTGGCCCGGCTGCTCGCCGGGCGCGGCATCGGCCCCGGCGCCATCGTCGCGCTCGCCCTGCCCCGCTCCCTCGAACTGGTCGTGGGCCTGCTGGCCGTCGCCACGTGCGGCGCCGCCTACCTGCCGATGGACCCGGACTACCCGGCCGACCGGCTCGCCTACATGCTCGCCGACGCCACCCCGGCCGCCGTCGTCACCGCCACCGCCACCGCCGCCCGCATCCCCGCGCACGACCTGCCGGTCGTCCTCGTCGACGGCACCGACGCCGACGCCCACCCGCCCACCGGCCTCACCGACGGCGACCGCACCCGGGCCCAGCGCCCCGGCGACGTCGCGTACGTCATCTACACCTCCGGTTCCACCGGCCGCCCCAAGGGCGTCCCCGTCACCCACCACAACGTCGCCCGTCTCTTCTCCGCCACCGACCACTGGTTCGGCTTCGACGAGAACGACGTGTGGACGCTCTTCCACTCCTACGCCTTCGACTTCTCCGTCTGGGAGCTGTGGGGCGCCCTGCTGCACGGCGGCCGGCTCGTGGTCGTGCCGCACCTCGTCAGCCGCGACCCGGCGGCCTTCCTCCGGCTGCTCGCCGACGAGCGCGTGACCGTCCTCAACCAGACGCCGTCCGCCTTCTACCAGCTCAGCGCCGCCGACCGGGAGAACCCCGGCACCGAACTGTCCCTGCGCTACGTCGTCTTCGGCGGCGAGGCCCTGGAGCCAGGCCGTCTCGACGACTGGTACGAGCGGACCGCCGTAGGTGAAAAGGGGGCCGACGCCCCCACGCTCGTCAACATGTACGGCATCACCGAGACCACCGTCCACGTCTCGTACATCGCCCTCGACCGCACGAGCGCCGCCGCCGGCACCTCCAGCACCATCGGCGTCAACATCCCCGACCTGCGCGTCTACGTCCTCGACGAGCACCTCCAGCCCGTACCGCCCGGCGTCACCGGCGAGATGTACGTCGCGGGCGAGGGCCTGGCCCGCGGCTACCTCGGCCGGCACGCCCTGACCGCCGAGCGGTTCGTCGCCGACCCCTTCGCGCACCTCTTCGGCGAGCGCGGCAGCCGCATGTACCGCTCCGGCGACCTCGCCCGCCGCCGCCCGGACGGCACGCTCGCATACGTCGGGCGCGCCGACCACCAGGTGAAGATCCGCGGCTTCCGCATCGAACCCGGCGAGATCGAGGCCGTCCTCGCCGGCCACCCCGACGTCGCCGACGCGGCCGTCGTCGTCCGCGAGGACACCCCCGGCGACAAGCGCCTCGTCGCCTACGCCGTCCCGGCGCACGAGACCACCCCGGCCCTGCTGCGCGAGCACACCGGCACCGAACTGCCCGCCCACATGGTCCCGTCGGCCGTCGTCCTCCTGGACCGGCTGCCGCTGACCGCCAACGGCAAGCTCGACCGCAAGGCCCTGCCCGCCCCCGACCTCGCCGCCGCCGTCACCGGCGGACGCGCCCCGCGCGGCCCCCGCGAGGAACAGCTCTGCGCGATCTTCGCCGACGTCCTGGGACTGCCCCGGGTCGGCGTCGACGACAACTTCTTCGACCTCGGCGGCCACTCCCTGCTCGCCGTGCGCCTCGCCGGGCGCGTCAAGGAGGCGCTGGGCGCCGACGTCGGCATCGGCACCGTCTTCCAGGCGCCGACCGTGGCCGCCCTCCACGACGCCCTCGACGCGACGGAGCACACCGACGCCCTGGACGTCCTGCTGCCGCTGCGCCCGGCCAAGGACGGGGACAGGGCCCCGCTGTACTGCGTCCACCCCGCCGGCGGCCTCAGCTGGTGCTACGCCGGGCTCATCCGCCACCTGCCCGCCGACGTGCCGATCTACGGCCTCCAGGCCCAGGGCGTCGGCCCGGCGACCGCCGCCGAGCCCCTGCCGCGCACCCTGGAGGAACTGGCCGCGCACTACGTGGGCCGGCTGCGCGAGGTCCAGCCGGACGGCCCGTACTGCCTGATGGGCTGGTCCACCGGCGGCATCATCGCCCAGGCCATGGCCACCCGCCTGCAGGACCTCGGTGCCGAGGTCGGACTGCTCGCCATCCTCGACGCCTACCCGGCCGAGGGCTTCCGCGAGCTGCCCGTACCCGACCAGGCCGAGGCTCTTGAAGCCCTGCTCGCCATGGGCGGCCACGGACCGGAGAGCCTGGAGGGCAAGCCCTTCGAGCTCGCTCACGTCACCGAGGTGCTGCGCCGCGAGGGCTCCCCGCTGGCCAGCCTCGACGACGCCACCATCGAGGCCCTCAACCGCACGTACCTCAACACCAACTTCCTCGTGCGCGAGTTCGACCACCGCGTCCACAAGGGCGACGTGCTCTTCTTCCGCGCCACCGTCGACACCATCGACGACACTCTCACCCCCGACACCTGGACCCCCTACGTGACCGGGCGCATCGACAACACCGACGTCGCCTGCTCGCACAAGGACATGACCCTGCCCGAACCGATCGCGCACATCGCGAGCGTGATCGCCGACCGTCTGCAGAACCTGGAGAACTGACCCATGAGCGACGCACCCGCCAACCCCTTCGACGGCGACGGGGACTTCCTCGTCCTCGTCAACTCCGAGGGGCAGCACAGCCTCTGGCCGGGCTTCGCCGCCGTTCCCGAGGGCTGGAGCACCGTGCACGGCCCGTGCGCCCGTCAGGACGCCCTCGACCGGATCAGCGAGCAGTGGACCGACCTCACCCCGGCCTCCGCCCGGTGAGAGGCATTCCCACGCGCGTCGCCGTCGTGATCGTCTACACGGCGGCGATGTGCATGAACGGGCTCGACTCCACCGTCGTGAACCCGGCGCTGCTCACCATCGCCCGGGACTTCGGCGAACCGGTGTCGGCCGCCAACACCGTCGAGGTCGCTTTCCTCGTCGCGCTCGCCGTCGCCCTGCCCGTCGCGGGCTGGCTCGGCGACCGCTTCGGCACGAAAAAGGTCTTCCTCGGCGCACTGGCCGTCTTCACCGCCGCCTCCGCCGCCTGCGGGCTCGCCCAGGACCTGCCGGCGCTGGTCCTCGCACGCGTCGTGCAGGGCATCGCGGGGGGACTGCTCACGCCCGTCGGCATGGCCCTGCTGTTCCGCACGTTCGCCCCGCACGAGCGGGTGAAGCTGTCCAAGGTGCTCATCGTGCCGACGGCGCTGATGCCCGCCCTGGGGCCACCGCTCGGCGGCTTCCTGACCGAGCACCTCTCCTGGCACTGGCTGTTCTTCGTCAACGTGCCGATCGGCACGGCGGCCGTCCTGCTCGGCCTCTTCGGCGTCCGCGAACAGGTCGAGGGCACCGACGGCCCCTTCGACGCCCCGGGCTTCGTGCTCGCCACCCCGGCGCTCGGGCTGCTCACCTACGCGCTGGGCTTCGGCCCCGCGCACGGCTGGACGTCACCGGCCGTCGCGGTGAGCGGCCTGCTCGGCCTCGCCCTGCTCGGCGCGGCCGTGCTCCATCTGCTGCGGGCGGGATCGCCGTTGCTGCGGCTGGAACTGCTCCGCGACCGGCCCTTCGCCTCGGCGACCGTCCTCGCCCTGCTCACCGCCGCCGGCCTGATGGGCGTCCTCTTCGCGTTCCCCCTGCTCTTCCAGGCGGTCCTTGGGGCCTCCGCCCTGGACGCGGGCCTCAGCGTCTTCCCGGAGGCGGTCGGACTGATGCTCGCCTCACAGGTCGTCGACCGGCTCCTGCCGAAGCTGGGCCCGCGCCTGCTCGCCGCGCCCGCCCTGGCCTTGGCCACGGCGGTCTTCGCGACGCTCGCCGTGCCCGGGGTGGCCGAGAACGCCTGGGCCGTACGGGCGCTGATGTTCTGCATCGGCCTCGTGCTCGGCACCGCCGTGCTCACCGTCCAGATCGCCGGCTTCGCGGACGTGCCGCCGCCCGCCATGGGCCAGGCCATGGGCCTGTTCACCATCGTGCGCACCCTGGGCGGCGCGCTCGGCATCGCCGCGGTCGCCGCGGTCATCGCGGCGGCGGGGGAGTCCGGCCCGCACGGCTCCGCCGCCCCGGGCCCGTACCGGGCGGCCATCCTCACCACGGCCGGCCTCGTGGCCCTCGGCACGCTCTGGGCGCTCCGGCTGCCGCGGGAGGCCCCCGCCCCGCCGCCCCTCGACGAGGAGCCGGAGGCCCCGGAGACTCCTGAGGCCCCGGGGGCCCGGGAGGGGTCAGCCGCGGCCTGAGCCGGCGCCCGAGAGCAGTCCGACGAGTCCGACGGCGAGCCCGCCGCGCCAGCAGGCGTAGTCGTGGCCGCCGTTGAACTCGTCGTAGGCCACCTCGTACCCGCGTGCTTCGAGCACGTTGCGCAGGTGCCTGTTCTGCGGGAGCAGCATCCACTCCTGCAGGCCCACCTCCAGATGGAAGCGGACCGGCAGCTTCTCGTGCGTCGCGTACTGCCGGGTCAGCCACTCGCTGCCGCCGTCGAACTCCGTCCCGTCCGGCCACCAGAAGGAGCCCGACTGGGACAGCGCGTTCCCGAACCGCTCCGGCCTGCGGAAGGCGGCGAAGGCCGCCGTCAGGCCGCCCGCGCTCTGTCCGGCCACGACCGTGCGCGCCGGGTCGTCCGTCGCTCCGTACTCCTGTGCGGCCCACGGCAGCAGAACGTCGGCCAGCCAGTCGACGAACTCCTCGCTGCAGCTGAGGTCGGCCATGCGGCGGTCGCGGCCCATGGTCTCGACGAACAGGGTCACGGTCGGCGGTATGCGGCCGTCGGCGTGGAGATTGTCGAGCGTGGCGCCGAAGTCCAGCACCGGGCCCCACATCTCGCCGTCCAGCAGCACGGCGACGGCGTACGGGCCGGTGCCGGAGCCGGCGTCGGCGCGGTGGCCGGCGGGCAGGTGGACGGCCACGCGCCGGCCGTCGACCTCCGCCGCGAGGCGTGCACCGCGCGGCACGGAGTGCCGTGGCGCGGCGAAGTCCTGGGCCGGTGCGTCGGGCAGCTCCATGACGGAGGAGGGGTTGCGCCCGTCGCGGGAGGGCAGCAACGGGCCCGCGGCGAGCGGATCGGGCAGGGCGCTGTCCAGGACGCGCAGCCAGCTGCGGCGGTCCGTGCGGAGGGCGTCTTCGCGGGAGCCGTGGTGCACCGAGAACTGATACGACGCGCGGTGGTCGGCGCGCAGCCGGTGGCTGATCGCCCACACGTCGGTGCCGGGCACCTTGTGCATGAGGTGGGGGGTGAGGTCGTGGGCGTGCCGGTCCTTGTCGGTGACGGTGTGGAGGAGGGCCAGTACGGCCTCCGCCGGGGTGGCGGGGTCGTCGCGCCAGAGGAAGGTGACGAGGCGGTACGCCGGGTCGGCGTCGGGCTCGACGAGGGGGGTGCCGACGCGCTGGGCGCGCGCCCAGAAGTCGTCGACGGCGCCGGCTCCTTCGGTGGCGACGGCCTCGGCGAGCATGCGAAGCGTCGGGCTGTGCAGCTCCATGGCTTCCTTTCGGTGGCAGGTGTCCGGGGGACGGGGGAGAAGGCCCCGGTCCCACCCTTTCGCCGTTTCCTGGGGCTGCGCCCCAGACCCCGGACCGCGCTGCGCGCGGTGTCCTCAAGCGCCGGACGGGCTGGGTTTTTCCGGGGCGGAGCCCCGGTTCGGGAAGGGGCGGGGTGGGGAAGAACCCGCCGGAGGCGTCACACCCGCGCCGCCGCCGACCGCCCCAGCAGGACCCGCAGCAGGAACGGTCCGCCCAGCACGGTCGTCACGATCCCCACCGGCACCTCGACCCCGTCGAAGACGATCCGCCCCACCGTGTCGGCAAGGACGATCAGAACGGCCCCCGTCAGCATCGACCCCACCACCGGCACCCGCAGAGGTCCCGCCAGCCGGCCCGCGATGACCGGCGAGGCCAGCGCCACGAAGCCCACCGGCCCGCAGATGCCCACCGCCAGTCCGGCGAGCCCCACCGCGAGCAGCAGGCACACCAGCCGCACCCGCCCGGGTGCGACGCCCAGCGACGACGCCGTGGAGTCGTCGAACCGCAGCACGTTGAGCTGCCGGGCGACGACGAGGGCGAGTGGCACGAGGACCGCCAGGCCGAGGAGGACGGGGACGGCCACGGAGTAGCCGCGCCCGTTGAGGCTGCCGGAGGTCCACACGTACAGGGAGCTGGCCGAGTTGAGGGAGCGGCGGGAGAGCACGACCTGGGTGACGGCCGAGGCGAGCGCCGACATGGCGAGCCCGACGACGAGCACCCGGTAGCCCCGCTGCCCGAGGCCGCCGGAGACGGTGGTGACGACGAGTACGGCCGCGAGCGCGCCGACCGGGCCCGCCCACCAGGCGCCGAAGGTGCCGGTGAGCGTCGTCGAGATGAGCACGGCAGCCGTCGCGCCGTCGTTGACGCCCAGCAGTTCGGGCGTGGCCAGGCGGTTGCGGGCGAGGGTCTGGGTCAGGCAGCCGGCGAGGCCGAGGGCGGCGCCGGCGGTGAGGCCGGCGACGATCCGGCCGAGCCGGAACTTCTGCACGAGCAGGACGTCGAAGCGGTCGCCGGAGCCGAGGACGGCATGGAAGGTGCGGTTCAGGCTCATCTCGCTCTGCCCGGCGTACGCGGAGAGCACGACGGCGGCCACGAGCAGCGCGGCCAGCGCGAGCGCGGCGAGCGTGGCCCGGCGCGGCAGCAGCACCGACAGGGTGCGGTGCCGCAGGACCAGGCTCTCGCCACGCTCCGGGCGCCCGGCCGGCCCGGCCGCGACGGCCGGCCTTCCGTCGGCCGGCCCGGTCCCGCCCGTCCGCCCGTTCGCGCCGGCCCGCCCCCGCCACGCCGCCGGCAGCCGGGCACCGAACCCGCGGCCCGCCCCGGTGTTCTCCTCCGTGGCCGGGTCCGTCATGCCCATCGCCCCCAGTCGCCTGGAGCGGACGATGCCGATGAGGACGGGGGCGCCGATCAGGGCGATGATGACGGAGACCGGCGCCTCGAAGGGCCGGGAGACGACGCGGGCCAGCACGTCGGCGCCGGTGAGGACGCCCGCGCCGATGAGTCCGGCGAGGGCGATCTGTGCGGTGAGCCGGGGGCCGGCGACGGCCCGGGCCAGGAAGCCCGCGAGCAGGCCCAGGAAGGAGACGGGGCCGACCAGGGCGACGGAGGAGGCGGTGAGCAGGGTGACGGCCACCGCGACGACGGTGCGGATGGTGGCGGGGCGGTGGCCGAGGCCCCGGGCGAGGTCGTCGCCGAGCGCCAGCGCGGAGAGCGGGCGGGCCACGAGCAGGGCCACGACGAAGCCGGTGGCGAGCACGGGCAGCAGGCCGGTGAGCTTGTCGTAGCCCTCGACGCCGGCGAGCGAGCCCAGGACCCAGGAGCGGAAGCGGTCGTAGGTCTCGGCCGAGTTGACGACGATGACGCTGGTGATGCCGCCGAAGGTGGCGCCCAGCGCGGAGCCGGCCAGGACCAGCCGCATCGGCGAACCCCCGCCCCGGCGACCGGCGATGAGCAGGACGAGCGCGCTGGCGACCACGGCGCCGCCGAAGGCCCCCAGCAGGTGGCCGAAGCCGCTGCTCACTCCGAGGAAGGCGATGCCGGTGACGACGCCGAGCGAGGCGCCGGCGTTGACGCCGAGCAGGCCCGTTTCGGCGAGGGGGTTGCGGGTGACGGCCTGCAGCAGGCTGCCGGAGGTGCCGAGGGCGGCGCCGACCAGCAGCGCGGTGAGGGTGCGCGGGATGCGCAGGTCCCCGACGACCAGGGACAGACGGGAGTCGTCGCGTGCTCCGTTGCGGCCGAGGAGGTAGTCCAGGACGTCGCCGGGACCGACTTCGCCCGCGCCGACGGACAGGGAGAGGGCGGCGAGCACGAGGACGGCGGCCAGCAGGGAGGCCGAGGCCGTGAGCAGCGCCCGGCGTCCCTGCGAGGGTCTCGGAACGGCCTGGTCGTCGACGGTTTCCGCCGCGGTGTCCACGTGCGACAAAGTCATAAGGTAAGGCTAGCCTAACGAAGCATGACGGCCTGAAGGTCGCCGGGCTCTTCAGGGCATCGGCGTGCGAATGCGGACATACGCAAATAAAGTGAGCGTGGTTCAGGAGTCGTCCGCCGAGGAGAGACGCATGCCCGCCCGAACGCTCAAGGACAAGGTCGTGGTCATCGGTGGCGCGTCGAGGAATCTCGGCGGTCTCATCGCGCGCGAGGTCGCGGCGGACGGCGCCAAGGTCGTCGTCCACTACAACAGCCCCTCCTCGAAGGAGGGCGCCGAGCAGACCGCCGACGCCGTCCGGGCCGCGGGCGGCGAAGCGGTGATCCACGAAGCGGACCTGACGAAGGTCGCCGAGGTCGAGGGGCTCTTCGAGGTCGCCGAGGGCGCCTTCGACAAGGTCGACTGCGTGGTGAACACGGCCGGCATGGTGATCAAGAAGCCCATGACCGAGGTCACCGAGGAGGAGTACGACCGCATGTTCGCCGTCAACTCCAAGGCGGCGTACTTCATGATGCAGCAGGCGGCCCGGCGCGTGCAGGACGGCGGCAAGATCATCACCATCGTGACCTCGCTGCTCGCCGCCTACACCGGCCTGTATTCCGTCTACGCGGGCAGCAAGGCCCCCGTCGAGCACTTCACCCGCGCCCTGTCCAAGGAGCTGTTCGGCCGCAACATCTCGGTCAACAACATCGCACCGGGGCCCATGGACACCGGCTTCTTCTATCCGGCGGAGACCGACGACTCCATCGCTTACCACAAGTCCTCGGCGATGAACGGCGAGCTCACCAAGATCGAGGACATCGTGCCGTACGTGAAGTTCCTGCTCACCGACGGATGGTGGCTCAACGGACAGACACTCTTCGTCAACGGCGGCTACACCACCCGCTGACGGCCGCTACACCACCTGCTGAACGGGCCCGGCGCCGGCGGGCCCCGCGCTCCCGGTGGCGAAGAGCCGCACCACGGGCGGGATGACACAGTACGGATCCCCGGGCCGGGGGCCCTCCAGCACCTCCACGAGATGCCCGTCGATGAGGTCGCCGACGATCCGGTGCGCCCGGGCCACGCTGCAGCCGAGCGTCACGGCGGCGCTGCGCGGGCTGAAGCCCGGCGCCCGTTCCGCCGCGAGCCGCCGCAGCGCCGAGCGCGTCCGGTCGTCCAGCACGCCGAACGCCGCCGCCATGGCCGCGCCCACCGTCAGATCGCCCGAACGGAGCTCCCGCAGCCGGGTGCGCGGATCGTGCAGCACCTCGTGGACGAGTGTGCGCATCGTCCAGTGCGGACGGGCCAGCAGCCGGCAGCCGACGATCCGCAGGGCCAGCGGCAGATGGCCGCACCACCGGGCGACCCGGGCCGCGTCGGCCCGCTCCGCGCGGATCCGTTCCTCCCCGAGCATCCTGGCCAGGAAGGCCAGTGACTCCTCCGGGCTGAAGACGGGGACCTCGATGCACTCGGCGCCCGCCAGCGCGGAGAGCCGGCGGCGGCAGGTCGCGATCACCGCGGACTCGCCGACCGCCGGACGCGCACAGCGGATCTGCCCCTCCGAGACGGCGTCGTCGAGGACGATGAGCACCCGTTTGCGCGCCAGCAGGGTGCGCAGCCGGGCGCTGGCCTCCTCCAGGGAACCGGTGCCGGCGTCCGGCGCCGCCCCGAGCGACTGCAGGAGCCTGCGGACGACGTCGTCGGGCCGGTGCACCGGGCGGCCGGCCGGTGCCAGTTCGACGAAGAACTGACCGTCCGGGAAGCGCGAGCGCGACAGGTGCGCGGCGTGCACGGCCAGGGCCGTCTTGCCCGCGCCGGGGTGACCCCCGATCAGGGTCAGGCCGTGTCCGGACGGCGCCGTTCCCGCGGCGCGCCGGCCGACCGCGGCCAGCGCTGCGGCCAGCCGCCGCACGGCCTGCTCGCGCGCGGTGAAGTCGGGGACGTCCGGGGGCAGCTCGCAGGCGGGCGCGGCATCGCCCGGCCCCACGGGCTCCGGCGTGAGCCCCGCGGTCCTGGCCGCTTCCACGAGCCCCCGGGCGGCGGCGCCCCCGCCCCCCGCGAGCGCCCCCGCCAGCAGCTCCACGGACCTGCGCTGCGGCCGCCCCGTCCGCCCGCGCTCCATGTCGCTGATGGCGCGCACACTCAGCCCCGACGCCTCGGCCAGCTCCGCCTGGGTCAGCCCGGCCGCGAGCCGGCTGCGGCGCAGCAGCAGTCCGAACGGCAGCACCGGGTCGCCGTCAACCACCCTGCTTCCCCCCTGGGTAGACGGTTTCCCCCAGGTTAGGACCGCTGTTCCTGCCGTCAAGATGCCTTTGGTGCACCCTTGTTGTGCTTCTGCCGTACTTCACGGCGATTGCTGGCCATCGGTGCAGTCCGCCCCGAAACGCGAGCGGCAGCCGGCCGGTGGTTTTCCGGCGGTTCCGTCCGGCCCACCGGAAGCCGCCCGGCGGTCTGCCCGAGAGTGGTACGGAACGCGTTGCGCCGCGCCGTCCGCCGGGCCCAGGATGCCGCCCAGCCGGCCCGGGACCCGCGGTGCCGTCGTCCGCACCGCGCACCGGAAGGGTGGCAGATGGCCGTCAGCGCGCAGCGATCGCCCGGAGCCGACGTCCGCCTGCCCCGCCCCTGCGTCGACCCCGGTCCGCGGTACGCCAAGGGCCACTGCTGCGGGGACGGCTTCCTGCTCCTGCTCGACCCCGACGACCGTATCCACCTCTCCGAGGACGCCGTGCGCGCCCTGTGCGACCCGCACACCGGGCTGGGCGGGGACGCCCTGCTGCGCGTGGTGCGCACCCCGCGCGGCCGTCTGCCCGGCCGGCCGCGCGGCGACTGGTTCGCCGACTTCCGCAACCCCGACGGCTCCCACGCCCTCCGGTGCGGCCCCGGCCTCGGGTTCGTCGCGCGCTACCTCACCGGGGCGGGCCTGGCCCGGCCGGGGGCGGTGTGGCTCGGCACCCGTGGCGGCGACGCCTGCGTCACGGTCGCCGACGACGGCCGGACGACCGTGGAACTGCCGGCCCCGCGCGTCCTCGGCCCGGCCGGGGCAACCCTGGACGGGCACGCCTTCGCCGGGACGGCCGTGTCGCTGGGCACCCTCCACCTGGTCTGCCCCGTTGAACTGCCCGTCCGCGCCCTCGACCTGACGTGTGATCCGCAGCTGGACGCGGCCGCGTTCCCCGCCGGCCCCGGGGACATGGTCCCGGACGTGGCCCTCTCGTTCGTCAACGTCCTGCCCAGCGGCAGGCTGCGCGTGCGCGTCCACCGGCCGCGGGTGGGTGAGCCGCCCTCGTGCGGCACCGCCGTGTGCGCGGCCGCCGCCGTCGTCCAGCACGCGGCCGGGCGCCGCCGGGGCACCGCGGTCGTGGAGAGCGGCTCCGGCCCGCTGTCGGTCACGATCGGCCCGAACGGGCCGGCGCTCCTCACCGGGCCGGCGGGCGTGACGGCCGAAGGGGTCCTGGACGCCCGGTGGCTGACTGCGCTGTGAGGCACGGTGAGCGCAGCCGCACGGGGACGTCCCCGGTGCCGGTGGTGCGCCCGGTGTGGCGTGAATGCCGTGTGGACAGCGGCCGGCACGGTGTCCAAGGTCGTAGCGGACCCACCCCACCGACCGAGGGGAAGCCATGCGCCCGCGTCCCAGATCGTGGATCGTCCCCGTGCTCGCCCTGCTCGTGGCCCTGGCCCTGGCCGTCGCGCTGCCGGCCGTTCCGCGCCCGTCCGGCGGATCCGCGGCGCCCGCGGCGGCGGCCGGCCGCGCGGCAGGCGGCG
>NZ_JAIXMK010000061.1:0-74909 GCF_020328095.1 Streptomyces sichuanensis | reverse complement strand
CTCGGCCTGCGGTGGCGCGGCCCGGGCCGGTCCGGCCCGCAGGTGAGCAGCCTCCGCGGCCCGCAGGGGCACCGTCCGCGGCGGCGCGGCCCACCGGGCGAATGGCGGGAGCGCGGCCGCGCCCCCCGCCAGGGCGGGCAGCGGTGTCATACCGGCGCCCCGCCCGCCGTGCGGCCGGTCTCCGCCAGGCGGCGGATCGCCGTCATCGGGACGGAGAGCCAGTCCGGTCGGTGACGGGCCTCGTAGAGCACCTCGTAGACGGCCTTGTCCGTCTCGTGCGCCCGCAGCAGCCGGGGGTCCTCGCGCGGGTCGTGGTGGACGGCGGCGTAGCCCTCGCAGAAGGCCGCCCTGGCCTGCTCGGCCCAGCCGGTGCCGGCCGCCCGGCCGACGGCCGCCGCGTAGTCGAACGAGCGCAGCATGCCCGCGATGTCGCGCGCCACCGGCTGCGGGCGGCGGCGCTCGGCCAGCGGGCGCGCCGGCTCGCCCTCGAAGTCGATGAGGGACCAGCGCCCGTCGGCGGCCGTCCGCAGCGCCTGTCCCAGGTGCAGGTCGCCGTGGACGCGCTGGGCGCGCCAGGTGCGCCCGTCACGGCCGAGTGCCGCGAGCTCCTCGTACGCCGCGCCCAGCGCCCGCCGGTACGGGCGCAGGGCCGGCACCGCGGTGACCGCGGCGTCGAGCCGGCGGATCATGCCGGCGGCGAGGTGTTCGAGCTGCGGGCGGCGCAGCACGACGGTGGGCAGGGCCTCGGCCAGCGCGAGGTGGACCTCGGCGGTGGCCTGGCCGAGGGCGCGCGCGGAGGCGGTGAAGCCGGCCTGCGTGGCGAGCGCGCCGAGCGCCAGCTGCCAGCCGTCGGCGGAGCCGGGCAGGAAGGGCTGCAGCACGCCGAGCGTCATGGGCTCTTCGAGGGCGCCGGGCGCCCGGGGCACCTCGGCCTCGAACCAGGCGGCGGGCGCCGGCACGCGCGAGCAGCCCACGTTCGCGAGTGCGCGGGGCAATTCGAGATCAGGGTTGGTGCCGGGGCCGACGCGACGGAAGAGCTTGAGGATATACGTTTCGCCGTAGACGGCCGAGGAGTTGGACTGTTCGGCACCCAGCAGCCGGGGCGCGAGACCGGGTGGAATGGTGGTGTCCGGTTCGCGGCTGAAACGCAGGGGCCCGAGCCGTCCCGGCACCCGCAACCGCTCCAGGAGGAGGGCGGCCAGCCGGGGGTCGGCGAGCCCCTCGTAGACGGTGCGGCCGCGCAGCGGGCCGCCCGTGGGGCGGCCGATGAGGGCGGGCGCGAGGTGCGGGGGCAGCACGTCCTGGATGCCGAGCAGCAGCTGGTAGCAGTCCTCGGCCGGGGCCGGATGGTGCGCCGGCTCGCCGGCTGCCGCGGGCTGCTGGGCGCGGACGAGGAGGTGGAGCAGGCCGGGGGCGGTGGAGCCACGGTGGTGGCGCAGGAGTTCGGTGGCCGCGACGAGCGTGAAGCCCGTGAGGGGGCGGCCCTTGCCGGCGAACCAGCGCTGCCGGGGCAGCCACTCGGTGAGCAGCGGGGCCAGCGACGCGAGCAGACCGTCGCCGGAGGCCCCGGTGGTGCGCGGGCCCGCGGGCGGAACGGTGGCGGCCGGTGGCACCGGAGGGTCCGGGGCCACCTCCCGGCGGGGTACGGCCTCCCGGCGGAACGGTGCAGCGTCCGACATGCGTCGCGTCCTTTCCCCGGGGCACACGACAGATTGGGCAAAGTGTCCCGGATTGCGGCTTCGGCCGGTGCGCGGTGCGGGACGTGTCGGGCGAGGATCGTCCGTACGGTCAGCGCCTGCGGCCCCTGTGTGCGGTGTCGTGCGGCTGCTGCAGTCGTTCCTGCAGCCCGTGCGTACGTGCAACCGTGCCATCCGTGCCGGCCCCTGCGGGCCGTGCGGTGGGGGCGGCCTCTTCGGGTCGTCCGCGTGCAGTAGTACCGGTGCCCAGGGTCCGGCGGGGGAAACCGCCCGTGCGCGGCCGGACCGGGGCCGCCGCGCACGGTGCCGGTTCAGGGGGTGGCGGCCGGCGGGACGTTGCGGCGCAGCCGGAACCAGTAGAAGCCGTGGCCGGCGAGCGTCAGCAGGTACGGCAGCTCGCCGATGGCCGGGAAGCGGACGCCGCCGATGAGCTCGACCGGGTGACGGCCGTTGAAGGTCCGCAGGTCCAGCTCGGTCGGCTGTGCGAACCGCGAGAAGTTGTTCACGCACAGGACCAGGTCGTCGTCTCCTTCCCCTGTGGGCGCTTCCCGGAGGAAGGCGAGCACCGCGGGGTTGCTCGACTGCAGCTCGGTGTACGAGCCCAGCCCGAACGCGTGGTTCTGCTTGCGGATCTCGATCATCCGGCGGGTCCAGTGCAGCAGCGAGGAGGGGCTGCTCATGGCCGCCTCCACGTTGGTGACCTGGTAGCCGTAGACCGGGTCCATGATGGTCGGCAGGTACAGCCGGCCCGGGTCGCAGGAGGAGAAGCCGGCGTTGCGGTCGGGCGTCCACTGCATGGGCGTGCGCACCGCGTCGCGGTCGCCGAGCCAGATGTTGTCGCCCATGCCGATCTCGTCGCCGTAGTAGAGGATCGGCGAGCCGGGCAGCGACAGCAGCAGGGCCGTGAAGAGCTCGATCTGGTTGCGGTCGTTGTCCAGCAGCGGGGCCAGCCTTCGCCGGATGCCGATGTTGGCCCGCATCCGCGGGTCCTTGGCGTACTCCGCCCACATGTAGTCGCGCTCTTCGTCCGTGACCATTTCGAGCGTGAGCTCGTCGTGGTTGCGCAGGAAGATGCCCCACTGGCAGCGGGAGGGGATGGCCGGGGTCTTGGCCAGGATCTCCGAGACGGGGTAGCGCGACTCCCGCCGCACGGCCATGAAGATGCGCGGCATGACGGGGAAGTGGAACGCCATGTGGCATTCGTCGCCGCCGTTGTCGTACGAGCCGAAGTAGTCGACGACGTCCTCGGGCCACTGGTTGGCCTCGGCCAGCAGCACCGTGTCCGGGTAGTGCGCGTCGATCTCGGCGCGCACCCGCTTGAGGAACTGGTGGCTGCGGGGGAGGTTCTCGCAGTTGGTGCCCTCCTCGGCGAAGAGGTACGGCACCGCGTCCAGCCGGAAGCCGTCGATGCCCAGGTCCAGCCAGAAGCGCAGGGCGGCCAGGATCTCCTCCTGGACGGCCGGGTTCTCGTAGTTGAGGTCCGGCTGGTGCGAGAAGAAGCGGTGCCAGTAGTACTGCTTGCGCACCGGGTCGAAGGTCCAGTTCGACGTCTCCGTGTCGACGAAGATGATGCGCGCGTCCTGGTACTGCTTGTCGTCGTCGGCCCAGACGTAGTAGTCGCCGTACGGTCCGTCGGGGTCGGTGCGGGACTGCTGGAACCAGTCGTGCTGATCGCTCGTATGGTTCATGACAAAGTCGATGATGACGCGCATGCCGCGCGTGTGCGCGGCGTCCACGAACTCCACGAAGTCGGCGAGGTCACCGAACTCCGGCAGCACCGAGGTGTAGTCGGAGACGTCGTAGCCGCCGTCCCGCAGCGGGGACTGGAAGAACGGCGGCAGCCACAGGCAGTCGACGCCCAGCCACTGCAGATAGTCCAGCTTGGCCGTCAGGCCCTTGAGGTCGCCGATGCCGTCGCCGTCACTGTCCTGGAAGGACCGTACGAGGACCTCGTAGAAGACGGCGCGCTTGAACCAGTCGGGATCCCGGTCCTTCGCGGGAGTGTCCTCGAAGGTGTCCTGGACGGGCTCGTTGACGATCATGGTGTGGGTGACCCTCCGATCGGTGAGGACGGTCGCAGCGAGAACACGTGCGCGGGCGCGATCGAACGGCCCGGCTCAAGGCGCACATAGTTGTCCCTGCCCCAGTGATAGGTCTCTCCGGTGAGCTCGTCGCGCACCGGGACGGACTCGTGCCAGTCGAGGCCGAGCTCCGGCATGTCCAACGAGACCGTTGCCTCCTGGGTGTGGTGGGGGTCGAGGTTGACGACCGTGAGGACGCAGGAGGAACCGGAGCGCTTGGAGTAGGCGATGACGGCCTCGTTGTCGGCGTCATGGAAGCGCAGGTTCCGCAGCCGGCGCAGGGCGGGCTGACGGCGCCTCAGCCTGTTCAGGGCCGTGATCAGCGGGGTGATGGTGCGGCCTTCCCGCTCCGCCGACTCCCAGTCGCGCGGCCGCAGTTGGTACTTCTCCGAGTCCAGGTACTCCTCGCTGCCGCTGTGCACCGGGGTGTTCTCGCACAGCTCGTAGCCGGCGTAGACGCCCCAGGTGGGCGAGAGCGTCGCGGCGAGCACGGCCCGCACCTCGAAGGCGGCGCGGCCGCCCTCCTGGAGGTAGGCGTGCAGGATGTCGGGCGTGTTCACGAAGAGGTTCGGCCGCATGCAGGCCGCGGACTCCCGCGACAGCTCCGTCAGGTAGTCGGTCAGCTCCCGCTTGCCGTTGCGCCAGGTGAAGTAGGTGTACGACTGCTGGAAGCCGATCGCCCCCAGCGTGCGCATCATCGCCGGCCGGGTGAACGCCTCGGCGAGGAAGAGGACGTCCGGATCCGTGCGGCCCACCTCGGCGATGACCTTCTCCCAGAAGACCACCGGTTTGGTGTGCGGGTTGTCCACCCGGAAGATCCGCACCCCGCGCGCCATCCAGAAGCGCAGCACGCGCAGCGTCTCGGCCACCAGACCGTCGAAGTCCTCGTCGAAGGCGAGCGGATAGATGTCCTGGTACTTCTTCGGCGGGTTCTCGGCGTGGGCGATCGTGCCGTCGGCGCGGTGGTGGAACCACTCGGGGTGCTTGCCGACCCACGGGTGGTCGGGGGAGCACTGCAGCGCGAAGTCGAGCGCCACCTCCATCCGCAGCTCCCGGGCCCGCGCCACGAAGCGCTCGAAGTCCTCGACCGTGCCGAGGTCGGGGTGGACCGCGTCGTGGCCGCCCTCGGCGGAACCGATCGCCCAGGGGCTGCCCACGTCGTAAATCCCCGCGCTCAGGGCGTTGTTGGGGCCCTTGCGGTAGGACGTGCCGATGGGGTGGACGGGCGGGAGGTAGACGACGTCGAAGCCCATGGCCGCCACCGCCGGCAGCCGCTGGGCGGCCGTGCGGAACGTACCGCTGCGCGGCGGCCGGCCCTCGCGCAGCACCGCGCCCTCCGACCGCGGGAAGAGCTCGTACCAGGAACCGAAGAGGGCGCGCTCGCGCTCCACCAGCACGGGCACCGGCCGGGAGGCCGTGACCAGTTCGCGCAGCGGATGGGCGGCCAGGGCCGCCCGCACCCGGGGGGCGAGCGCGGCGGCGAGGCGGTCCGCGCCCGGCCGCCCGGTGTCGCGCAGCGCGTCGACCGCGGCCAGCACCGCCTCCCGGCCCGCGGTCTTCGGCACCCCCGCCGCGGCGCGCTCCAGCAGCCGGGCGCCCTCCTCCAGCACCAGCTCGGTGTCGATCCCCGCCGGAATCTTGATCGCCGCGTGCTCCCGCCACGTCGTGACCGGATCGCCCCACGCCTCCACCGCGTACGTCCAGCGGCCCTCGCGGTCGGGGGTCACCTCGGCGCCCCAGCGGTCGGTGCCCGGGGCCAGCTCCCTCATGGGCGTCCACGGGCCGCACCGGCCCGCCGGGCCGCGCAGCACGACGTTGGCACCGACGGCCTCGTGCCCCTCGCGGAAGACCGTGGCGGTGACCTCGAAGGTCTCACCCGCCACCGCCTTGACGGGCCTTCGGCCGCAGTCGACGAGCGGGCCGAGGTCCAGGACGGGGATGCGACCGATCATGGGATCACCTGGCGAATCGACGGGACCGTGGGCAGGTCTGGCGAGTTCTGTACTTTCTATCTGTTCCGTCGGCAGTCGGCGGGGTGCGGGCATGACTGCTCCTGTCCGCATTCACTCGGGTGGGCTGAAGAGACGGATTCAAACTCGGGTCGTGCGGGAGTGGTGGAATTCCGGGCAGGACGACGAGAGGCCGCGGGTGAGGCGGCCGACCGGGCCCGTGCACACCGGGGGAGCTTTCCCACCGGGCCCGCCCCCGCATGCCGGGACCATATGAACTACTCGTGCGTAGCCCCCGCTGCACCCCGCGCGGAGGGCGGCCGTTCCTCCGTCACTCGTAGGGAGTCTGCTCGACCGGACGATCGCATGCAATGTGACGAAAGGGGGTAATCGGCGGCCGGGCAGAGGAATTGGCGCACGGCAGCGTCTTCGAAGGCCGTAGCGACATTTGGCCTTTGACAGTGCTGCTGTACGCGGGTCGTAAATCTGCCTAGTACTTTTCACCGCCCGACGGTCCCGCGATGGCATCAATCCGTTCGTCCACCGCCGGACGACCGCCCGCTCCCTCCGCACCGCTCGCCGCGGCGAGCAGCCCGAGCGCCGCCTCCGAGGGCGAGCCCGGCTCCGCGGTGAACGCCAGCAGGCCCTGGCCGCCGGTGTCCGGAAGCCGCAGCATCTCGAACGACAGCTCCAGCAGGCCCGCCACGGGATGGCGGAACGCCTTCACGCCCGAGGTGCACGCCCGCACCCGGTGCCCCGACCACAACGCCGCGAACTCCGCGCTCGCCACGCTCAGCTCACCGATCAGCGCGGCCAGCGGCCCGTCGTCCGGATGCTCGCCCACCGCCAGCCGCAGCGCGGCGACCGCGCGCTCCGCCTCCTCCTCCCGCCGCGGGTACAGCTCCCGCGACCGCGGGTCGAGGAAGAACAGCCGCTGGGTGTTGGGCCGCTCCGCCGCACGCTCCGGGGCGTCCGCGGCGAGGTGCCCGGCGAGCAGCGCGTGCCCCAGCGGGTTCCAGGCCAGCACGTCGTAGCGGTGGTCGATGAGGACCGCCGGCACGGCGGACATCGCGGCGACCAGCCGGCGGGCGCCCGGGGAGGCCACCGTCCGCGGGGCGGCCGGGCGCCGGGGCGCGCGCCGGGGGCGGGCGAGGTTGCGCAGGTGCGCGTGCTCGTCCGCGCGCAGGCGCAGCGCCCGGGCGATCGCGTCCAGCACCTCGTCCGAGGCGCCCGCCGCCTGCCCCTGCTCCAGCCGTGTGTAGTACGCGACGCTCACGCCCGCCAGCTGCGCCAGTTCCTCGCGCCGCAGGCCGGGGACGCGACGCGCCCGCCCGTACGACACCAGGCCGACGTCCTCGGGGCGCAGCGCGGCCCGGCGACCGCGCAGGAAGGTACCCAACTCCGCTGCTGTGCTCATGTGCGTGATCAACGCGGGCGGCGGGCCGGAATCTTCCCCCTCCGGCAGACGGGCGCACTTGCGCGCTTGGCCCGCGGCGGCGGCGGGCGCACCGCTACCGTCGTGACCGTGAAGGCCATTCGTCGATTCAGCGTGCGTCCCGTCCTTCCGGAGCCCCTACGACCGCTCAGTGAACTGGCGCGCAATCTGCGCTGGTCCTGGCACCCCGAGACCCGCGAACTGTTCCAGTCCGTCGACCCCGAGGGGTGGCGGGCCGCCGGCGGCGACCCGCTGCGGCTGCTGGGTTCGGTGTCCGCCACCCGGCTGGCCGCCCTCGCCGAGGACCGCCGTTTCCGGCGGCGGCTCGCGGCGGCCTCCGACGATCTGCACGACTATGTGACCGGCCGCCGCTGGTACCAGGAACAGCCCCCCGGGCTGCCGGCGGCCGTCGCCTACTTCTCCCCCGAGTTCGGCATCACCGCCGCCCTGCCGCAGTACAGCGGCGGCCTCGGCATCCTCGCCGGCGACCACCTCAAGTCCGCCAGCGACCTGGGCGTCCCCCTCATCGGCGTCGGACTGCTCTACCGGCACGGCTATTTCCGGCAGTCCCTCTCCCGCGAGGGCTGGCAGCAGGAGCACTATCCCCTGCTCGATCCCAACGAGCTCCCGCTGGCCATGCTCCGCGAGCCCGACGGCACCCCGAGCAGCGTCACCCTCGCCCTGCCCGGCGGCCGCTCCCTGCGGGCGTACATCTGGAAGGCCCAGGTCGGCAGGGTGCCGCTGCTGCTCCTCGATTCCGACGTGGAGGACAACGGCCCGGGCGAGCGCGACGTCACCGACCGGCTCTACGGCGGCGGGAGCGAGCACCGCCTGCTGCAGGAGATGCTGCTGGGCATCGGCGGGGTGCGCGCGGTGCGCACGTACTGCCGGCTGACCGGGCACGCGGAGCCCGAGGTCTTCCACACCAACGAGGGCCACGCCGGCTTCCTCGGCCTCGAACGCATCCGCGAACTGGTCGAGGTGGGCGCCGACTTCGACGCCGCCCTGGAGTGCGTGCGCGCCGGCGCGGTCTTCACCACCCACACGCCCGTCCCCGCCGGCATCGACCGTTTCGAGGCGTCCCTGGTCGCCCGGCACTTCGGCGAGGGTGGCGAGCTGCCCGGCATCGACGTCGGGCGCGTCCTCGCCCTCGGCCGGGAGGACTACCCCGGCGGCGAGGACGGCCTGTTCAACATGGCCGTCATGGGCCTGCGCCTGGCCCAGCGCGCCAACGGCGTCTCCACCCTCCACGGCCAGGTCAGCCGGGAGATGTTCGCCGGCCTGTGGCCGGGCTTCGACGCGGAGGAGGTGCCCATCACCTCCGTCACCAACGGCGTCCACGCCCCCACCTGGGTGGCCCCCGAGGTGCTCCGGCTGGGCGCCCGGCGGATCGGCCTCGCCCGGGCCGAGGACGCCCTGACCGTCGGCGGCTCCGAGCGCTGGGACTCCGTCGCCGACATCCCGGACGCCGACATCTGGGAGCTGCGCCGCACCCTGCGCGAGCAGCTGGTGGAGGAGGTGCGCGAGCGGCTGCGCGCCTCCTGGCGGGCGCGCGGCGCCGGCACGGCCGAGCTGGGCTGGATCGACGGGGTGCTCGACCCCGACGTCCTCACCATCGGCTTCGCCCGGCGCGTGCCCTCCTACAAGCGCCTGACGCTGATGCTGCGCGACCGAGAGCGGCTCACGGAGCTGCTGCTGCACCCCGAGCGGCCGGTCCAGATCGTGGTGGCGGGCAAGGCCCACCCGGCGGACGACAGCGGCAAGCGGCTGGTGCAGGAGCTCGTCCGCTTCGCCGACGACCCGCGCGTGCGCCACCGCATCGTCTTCCTGCCCGACTACGGCATGGCGATGGCCCAGAAGCTCTACCCCGGCTGCGACGTGTGGCTGAACAATCCGCTGCGGCCGCTGGAGGCGTGCGGCACCTCGGGGATGAAGGCCGCGCTCAACGGCTGTCTGAACCTCTCCGTCCGCGACGGCTGGTGGGACGAGTGGTACGAGCCGGACTTCGGCTGGGCCATCCCCACCGCCGACGGCGCGGCCATGGACGAGGACCGCCGCGACGACCTGGAGGCCACGGCGCTGTACGACCTGCTGGCCCAGCGGGTGGCGCCGCGCTTCTACGACCGGGGCGCGGGCGGGCTGCCGGGCCGCTGGATCGAGATGGTCCGCCGGACGCTGGCCACGCTCGGCCCCAAGGTGCTCGCCGGGCGGATGGTCCGCGAGTACGTCGAGCGGCTGTACGGGCCCGCCGCCGAGGCGCAGCGCGCCCTGGACCCGACGGCGGCCCGGGAGCTGGCCGCGTGGAAGGCACGGGTGCGGGCGGCCTGGCCGGCCGTGGCCGTGGACCACGTGGAGGCGGTCTCGGACGGGCCGCTGAACGGGACGGCCGAGCTGGGCTCCACGGTGTCGCTGCGGGTGAGCGTGACGCTGGGCGAGCTGGAGCCCTCGGACGTCGAGGTGCAGGCCGTCGCCGGTCGGGTGGACGAGGCGGACCGGCTGACGCGCACGGTCGCCTTCCCGCTCAAGGCGACGGGCGCCCCGGGCCTGGACGGGCGGCGGCTCTACGAGGGCCCGCTCACCCTGGACCGCACCGGCCCCTTCGGCTACACCGTCCGCATCCTGCCCTCGCACCGGCTGCTGGCCGACGGCGCGGAGCCGGGGCTGGTGGCGGTGCCGTCGGAGGCGACGGGGGAGGCGGCGGGCGTGCTGATGCGGTGAACCGTCCGGGTTCCGGAAACGGCTGAGGCGCCGTCCGGGGGAGTCGTGCTCACCCCGGACGGCGCCTGGTTCACGCGGTGGTCACGGCGGACCGGACCGGATCAGAAGCTGAGCTTCCAGCCGTTGACGGTGCCGTCGTCGTTGGCGTAGACGTCCTGGACCTGGAGCTTCCAGGTGCCCGTCGCCGAGACGCCGGAGGCGTCCACGGTGTAGGTCTCCTTGACGTCCTCGGCGGAGTCCCACGCGTCGGAGGTCTTGAGGTTCCACGTCTTGCCGTCGGGGGCGACCAGGTCGATCTTGAGGTCACCGCGGTAGGTGTGCGTGATGTCCACGTCCACCTTCAGCGCCGAGGAACCGTTTCCGCTGCGGGTCACGACGATCGGCGAGGTGACGGCCGAGCCGGCGTCCGGGATGGCCACCGGGGTGGTGTTCTCGAAGACGCTGCCGCCGCCCGTGGTGTTCACGGTCCACTTGAAGGAGGCGGTGCCGGTCTTGCCGCCGGAGTCCTTGACCGTGACCGTCACGCTGCTGGTGCCGGTGGTGGTCGGGGTGCCGGTGATCAGGCCGGTCGAGGCGTTGATGGACAGCCCGGCGGGCAGGCCGGTGGCCGAGTAGGTCAGGGCGCCGGTGGTGGAGCTCGACGCCTTGATCTGCAGGGAGACGGCGGTGTTCACGATCGAGGTCTGGTCACCGGGGCTGGTGACCGAGACGCCGCTGGACATGCGGCTGCCGACGTTGATGGCCGCCCACGCGTTGGCCGTGTTGTTGTACGTCTCGCTGCCCACGCCGAACAGCTCGCCGGCGGCCCACAGGGTCGCGTCGCGGGCGCCCGCGTAGTTGGTGTTGGACTGCATGCGCTGGGTCAGCGCCTTGAACCAGATCTTGGCGGCGTTGTCGCGCCCGATGGCCGTCACGGGCTGGCCGTCGGAGGTCGGGGAGTCGTACTTGACCCCGTTGATCTCCTTGGCGCCGCTGCCCTCGGAGGCCAGGTAGAACCAGTGGTTGGCCGGGCCCGACGAGTAGTGCACGTCGATGCCGCCGAGGCCGGAGTACCAGGAGTCCTTCGACCGGCCGTCCTTGCTGGGCTTGTCCATGTAGCGCAGCGGGCTGCCGTTGCCGTTGATGTCGATCTTCTCGCCGACCAGGTAGTCGCCGGGGTCGCTGGGGTTGTTGGCCCAGAACTCCACGGCCGCGGCGAAGATGTCGGACGTCGCCTCGTTGAGGCCGCCGGACTCGCCGGAGTAGGTGAGGTTGGCGGTGGCCGAGGTGACGCCGTGGGTCATCTCGTGGGCGGCCACGTCGATCGACGTCAGCGGCTTGGCGTTGCCGGAGCCGTCGCCGTAGGTCATGCAGAAGCACTGGTCGGACCAGAAGGCGTTGACGTAGTTGTTGCCGTAGTGGACCCGGCTGTACGCGCCCTTGCCGTCGCCCTTGATGCCGCTGCGGCCGTGCACGTTCTTGTAGTAGTCCCAGGTGAGCTGGGCGCCGTAGTGCGCGTCGACGCCGGCCGTGGCCGCGTCGCTCGTGGAGCCGTTGCCCCAGACGTCGTCGGCGTCGGTGAAGAGCGTGCCGGTGCCGGAGGAGCCGCGGTTGAGGTTGTAGGTCTTGTGACCGCCGCGGGTGGCGTCGTTCAGCTGGTACGAGCCGCTCGACCCCGAGGTGCCGATGGTGACCTTGCCGCTGTACTGGCTGTTGCCGGTGCCCTGCTTGACGCCCTGGAACTCGAAGAGCCTGGCGCCGGTCCGGGCGTCGGTGATGACGTGCAGTTCGTTGGGCGTGCCGTCGTGCTGCAGGCCGCCGACGACGGTCTCGTAGGCCAGGACGGGCGTGCCGTTCGCGGCCCAGATCACCTTGCGCGGCGCCCGGTCGGCCTTGGTCGCCTTGGAGCCCTTGGCGGCCGCGGCCTTCAGGGCGTCCTTCTCGGCGCCGGCGGCCGCGAACGACGGGGTGGTCGTCGCCACCGCCATCCGTGCCTTGGTCGCCTTGGCGACGCTCCTGAGGCTGCCGCCCTTGGTCGCGTCGACCACGAGGTCGCCGCCGAGCACGGGCAGGCCGTCGTAGGTGCGCTCGTAACGGGTGTGCACGGTGCCGTTGACGTCCTTGCTGACGTCGCGGACGACCAGCTGCTCCTTGGCGCCGAGGCCGAGCGTCTTCGCGGTCTCCGCCTTGGTGGCGTTCGCCTCGCGTATGAGCTCGGCGCGCTGGGAGGGGGACAGCTTGGCGGGCAGGGCCCCGGGGTCGGCCTTGGCGAGGACCTGCCGGCCGGCGGCGGTCGTGTCGTCCGGGCGGGCGCTGGCGGTACCGGACTGCGTGCCGACGGCGAGCATCGCCGTCACGGCGACGAGCGCGCCGGTGGCGACGGCGCGGCGATGGGGGGTGGGTCTCACTCTGACTCCTTCTGCGGTGGCCACCATGAGGTGGGAGTGGCCGGTGGAGACCGGGTGGCGAGCTGGCCGCCCGGGCAGAGCACGGCAGAACACGATGGAGAAAGGGGGGAAACGAGCTGTTCGTCCGGCCTGGGCGACGGGAGAAGAGTGGGGGGCCTTCCGAGCCGGTCGAGGTGAGTCGAGGTGAAGAGTCCCACCGCCGCGCCGCAGGTGTCAGGAGCGCGTCAACAAGTTGGCCGGAAACTGTCCGTTGGCCAAAGATCCATGTCCGTATAACGGGCGCCCCGGCCGGCCCGTCCCGTGCGGCCCCCCGCAGGTCAGCCGCGCACGCGGCGGCCGTGACGCACGGGGCCGGAGCGGTTGCCTCCACCGCACGGCCGTCGGCCACCGGCGGGCGTCCGCCGGGGCTCCGCACGGTGGGCGGCCGGTGCCCCGCAGGGCCACCGGCCGCCGCTCACCCGGAATCCGGGCCCGGGCCGGGCGGCCCGGCCTCCGCGTCCGTCACGTCCTGCACCACCCGCCACAACAGCACCGAGCGTGCCCGCACCGGGACCCGGCTGCCCGCCTCCCGGCACAGGCCCGGCGCGGAGCGCTGGTCCTCCAGGGCGGTGTCGACGAGGAGTTCGTAGGACCGCGCCCACGGCGGCCCCGGCAGGGTGAAGCGGAGCGGACGCGGGCCGGCGTGCAGCACGGCGAGGAAGCTGTCGTCGGTCACCGGCGCGCCCTGCCGGCCGCGCTGCGGGATGTCCCGGCCGGAGAGGTACATCCCGAGCGTGGCGGCCGGCGCGTACCAGTCGGCCTCGGTCATCTCCGTGCCGTCCGCGGTGAACCAGGCCAGGTCCCGCAGCCCGTCGGCGCCGCGCGGGCGCCCGGAGAAGAAGGAGCGGCTGCGCAGCACGGGGTGGGCGCGGCGCAGGGCCAGCAGCCGGGAGCACAGCTCGGCCTGCGCCCGCCAGGCCGGGTCCTGCAGCAGGGACCAGTCGATCCAGCCGGTCTCGTTGTCCTGGCAGTAGGCGTTGTTGTTGCCGCCCTGGGTGCGGCCCATCTCGTCGCCCGCCACCAGCATCGGCACCCCGGTGGACAGCAGCAGCGTCGTCAGCAGGTTGCGCAGCTGCCGGCGGCGCAGGGCCAGCACGCGCGCGTCGCCGGTCTCGCCCTCGGCGCCGCAGTTCCACGAGCGGTTGTCGTGGGTGCCGTCGCGGTTGCCCTCGCCGTTGGCCTCGTTGTGCTTGCGCTCGTAGCTCACCAGGTCGCGCAGGGTGAAGCCGTCGTGGGCGGTGACGAAGTTGACGGAGGCGTACGGGCGGCGGCCGCCCCAGGCGTAGAGGTCGCTGGAGCCCGAGAGCCGGTAGCCCAGGTCCCGCACGTCCGGCAGGGCACCCCGCCAGAAGTCGCGCACGGCATCGCGGTAGCGGTCGTTCCACTCCGTCCACAGGGGCGGGAAGGCGCCGACCTGATAGCCACCGGACCCCACGTCCCAGGGCTCGGCTATGAGCTTGACCCGGCGCAGCACCGGGTCCTGGGCGATGACGGCGAGGAAGGGCGAGAGCATGTCCACGTCGTGCATCGACCGGGCCAGGGCGGCCGCCAGGTCGAAGCGGAAGCCGTCGACGCCCATCTCGGTGACCCAGTAGCGCAGTGAGTCCGTGATCAGCCGCAGCACGTTGGGCTGGACCACGTGGAGGGTGTTGCCGCAGCCGGTGTAGTCGGCGTAGCGGCGGGGGTCGGCCTGCAGCCGGTAGTAGCGGCGGTTGTCGATGCCGCGCAGCGAGAGCGTGGGGCCCAGCTCGCCGCTCTCGGCGGTGTGGTTGTAGACCACGTCGAGGATGACCTCGATGCCGGCCGCGTGCAGGGCCCGCACCATCCGCTTGAACTCGCCCACCTGCTCGCCGCGCGTCCCCGAGGCCGCGTAGGCGGCGTGCGGGGCGAAGTAGCCGATGGAGTTGTAGCCCCAGTAATTGCGCAGGCCGCGCCGCAGCAGGTGGTCCTCGTGGGCGAACTGATGCACCGGCAGCAGCTCGACCGCCGTCACCCCCAGCCGCACCAGGTGTTCGATCGCCGCCGGGTGGGCGAGCCCGGCGTAGGTGCCGCGCAGCCGTTCGGGGATGCCGGGGTGACGCATCGTGAAGCCGCGGACGTGCAGCTCGTAGATGACGGAGTCGGGCCACGGCGTCGCCGGACGCCGGTCGTCCGCCCAGTCGTCGTCATCGGCGACGACCACGCCCTTGGGGACGTGGGGGGCCGAGTCCCGCTCGTCGCGGACGCTGTCGGCGACGTGCTGCTGCGGCCAGTCGCGGACGTGCCCGTAGACCTCGGGCGGCAGCGGTGCTTCCCCGGGGCCGGTGAATTCGCCGTCCACCGCGCGCGCGTACGGGTCCAGCAGCAGCTTCGCGGGGTTCCACCGGGCCCCGGTCCAGGGGTCCCAGCGACCGTGGACGCGGTAGCCGTAGCGGCGGCCGGGCAGGACGCCCGGCACGAAGCCGTGCCACGTCTCGTGCGTCAACTCCGTCAACAGGTGGCGCGTTTCGCCGCCGCCCGGGGTGTCGTCGAAGAGGCACAGCTCCACGGCCTCCGCCCCGCCGGCCCACAGGGCGAAGTTCGTCCCCGGCACGGCCGTGCCGTCCGTCGCGTCCTTGAACAGCGCCCCGAGCGGGTCCGGGCTGCCCGGCCACACGACCGCGGCCGGGGCGGGGGCCGGCGGTGCGGTGCTCCCCGGACGGCCGTCCGCCCCGGCCGGTGCGGCGGGCGCCCGCCGGGGACGCACCTTCCCGAACCCGGCGTCCTCTCGTGCCCCTTGCTCGGCTGCGCTCGACACGTGTTCGCCTCCGGCGGCTCTCGGGTAGCGCGCCGGGCACCCGGCATCCCGGGGCCGGGTGTCTGGCGATGATGTCCTTCTCCCCGTTCTTCCCAGATCCAGGCATGCGCTCACACGTGTGATCGGGCGCAGCAAGCGAGTGCAGCCACGTTTCCCGCGGCGGGGCGCGTCGTTGGGCCGGGTGTGACACTTGCCCTCACGCGCGCGGTGCGGGGACTGGCCCTGGCGGCGCTGCTGGCCGCGCTCGCCGGGTGCGCCACCGTCGCTCCGCGGACCACGCTCACGGACGACGCACGCCCGGTGTCCGCGGGCGAGCTGATCCACGTCAGCCCCCGGGACCGGGCGGGCGGCGTGCCGCCGACGGAACGGCTGGAGGTGCGGGCGCCGCAGGGCCGGCTGGAGCGGGTGCGGGTCACCGAGCTCCGCGAGGGCGTGCCGCGCCCCGTCGAGGGCCGGATCTCCCCCGACGCGCACAGCTGGCGCCCCGACGCGGCCGGTCCCCTGGACCTCGCCGCGCGCTACGCCGTCGACGTGGTGGCACGGGACTCCTCGGGCCGCCGGACGGTCCGTCACACGGACTTCACCACCTACGTCCCCGAGCACCGGGTCATCGGCTACTTCACGCCCGAGCCGCAGACCACCGTGGGCACCGGGATGATCGTTTCCTTCGGCTTCAGCCGTCCGGTCACCGACCGCGCCGCCGTCGAGCGCGCCATCCGCGTGACCGCCCGCCCGGCCACCGAGATCGCGGGTCACTGGTTCGGGCCCACGCGCCTGGACTTCCGCCCGCGCACCTACTGGCGGCCGGGCACCCGGGTCACGCTGGAGCTGAGGCTGCGGGACGTGCGGGCCGCGGAGGGGGTGTACGGCGTCCAGCGCAAGACCGTCGGCTTCACCGTGGGCCGCAGCCAGTTCAGCCGGGTGGACGCGGCCGGGCACACGATGGACGTCGTGCGCGACGGCCGGCCGCTGGCCAGCCTGCCCATCACGGCGGGCGGCAACGGCAACGACACGTACAACGGCAAGATGGTGATCAGCGAGAAACACCCCATGACCCGGATGAACGGGAACACGGTGGGCTTCGGCGGCGAATACGACATTTCGGATGTACCGCATGCGATGCGGCTGACCGGGTCGGGAACGTTCCTGCACGGCAACTACTGGGCCGCCCCCGACACCTTCGGCGCCCTGAACACCAGTCACGGCTGCATCGGCCTGCCGGACGAGCGCGGCGGCAGCCCGACCAGCCCGGCGGGCTGGTTCTACGGGCAGTCCCTGGTGGGGGACGTGGTGGAGGTCGTCGGATCCCGGGAGCGGGTGGTCGCGCCGGACAACGGGCTGGGCGGCTGGAACCTCTCCTGGCGGGAGTGGCGGGCCGGCTCGGCGCTCGGCTGAGGCCGCCCCTGCGGACCCTGTGTCAGGTAACGGTTTGACCTGGCTGGAATCTGCCGCTTCACTTCGGTCACCGCCTTCACCACAGGCGCACGGTTCGTATCACCGCTCCCATTTGGGACTGAACGGTGACATACGCGAGGTCAGCGTTGTCGGTGGCGTGTGGTTATCTATCGACAAGCGCGCCTGTCGCGCTCAGGGGGCGCCGCGTGGCCGCGGGCCGTGCGAGGGGAGACGATCCGTTGTGAACGTGCAGCCGATACCGAGGAGCCGCGGGCGCCGTGCCGGCCTTTCCGCCGTGGTGCTCGCGAGCGTGCTGACGCTGGTCAGCGCCTGCAGCGGCGGCGACTCGGACGACGGCGGGAAGAACGGCGAGAAGGCCGCCAAGGGCCCCTCCGAAGCCGTCGTGAACGTCGCGCCCACGGACGGCGCCAAGGACGTCGCCACCAGCGGTGCGCTCAAGGTGACGGCGGACAAGGGCAACCTGACGTCCGTCAAGGTCGCCGACGCCAAGGGCAACACGATCGACGGCAAGATAACCGACGGTGGCGCGGCCTGGGAGCCGTCCAGCCACCTCGCGGCCTCCACGAAGTACACCGTGGACGCGATTGCCAAGGACAAGAAGGGGCGTACGTCCGCAAAGCACGCGGCGTTCACCACCCTCACCCCGCAGAACACGTTCGTCGGCTACTTCACGCCGGAGGACGGCAGCACCGTCGGCGTGGGCATGCCCGTGTCGGTCAATTTCAGCCGCGGCATCACCGACCCCAAGGCCGTCGAGCGTGCCATCAAGGTGACCGCCGAGCCGGCCGTGGAGGTCAAGGCCCACTGGTTCGGCAACGACCGCATCGACTTCCGCCCCGAGAAGTACTGGGCCGCCGGCACCAAGGTGACGGTCAACCTGAACCTCGACGGCGTCCAGGGCCGCGAGGGCGTGTACGGCTCGCAGACGAAGACCCTGAAGTTCACGGTCGGCCGCAGCCAGATCAGCACGGTCGACGCCAAGTCCCACCAGATGACGGTCGAGCGCGACGGCAAGGTCATCAAGACCGTCCCGATCTCCGCCGGCGCCCCCGCCAACCCCACGTACAACGGCCAGATGGTCATCAGCGAGAAGCACGAGGTGACGCGCATGAACGGCGCCACCGTCGGCTTCACCAAGGGCGACGGCAAGGGCGAGTACGACATCCCCGACGTGCCGCACGCGATGCGCCTGTCCACCTCCGGCACGTTCCTGCACGGCAACTACTGGTCCGGCTCCTCGACCTTCGGCTCGGCGAACGCCAGCCACGGCTGCGTCGGCCTGGAGGACGAGCGCGGCGGCGGCGACCCGAACACGCCCGCCGCGTGGTTCTACAGCAACTCCCTCATCGGTGACGTCGTGGTCGTCAAGAACTCCGATGACAAAACGATCCAGCCGGACAACGGCCTCAACGGCTGGAACATGCCGTGGTCCGAGTGGGGCAAGCCCGCCAAGGACGCCGGCAAGGACAGCTGACGGCTCCCGCTCCTCTCCAGCCCTTCCCGCGGCCCGGTGCACTGTGACCAAGTGCACCGGGCCGCGGGCCGTTAACGGGGGCTAACCTGCAGTCATGACTGTGCATCTTGAGGTAGCCGAAGGCGTCGGCACCGTCCGGCTGGACCGTCCGCCGATGAACGCACTGGACATCGCCACCCAGGACCGGATCAGGGAGCTCGCCGACGAGCTGACCCACCGCGACGACGTCCGGGCCGTGGTCGTCTGGGGCGGGGAGAAGGTGTTCGCGGCCGGCGCGGACATCAAGGAGATGCGGAACATGGACCACGCCGCCATGGTGGCGCGGTCGCGCGGGCTGCAGGACTCCTTCACCGCCGTCGCGCGCATCCCCAAGCCCGTGGTCGCCGCCGTCACCGGCTACGCCCTGGGCGGCGGCTGCGAGCTCGCGCTCTGCGCCGACTTCCGGATCGCGGCCGACAACGCCAAGCTCGGCCAGCCCGAGATCCTGCTGGGCCTCATCCCGGGCGCGGGCGGCACCCAGCGGCTCGCCCGCCTCGTCGGCCCGTCCAAGGCCAAGGACCTCATCTTCACGGGCCGTCAGGTCACGGCGGACGAGGCGCTCGCCATCGGCCTCGTCGACCGGGTGGTCCCGGCGGCGGAGGTGTACGAGCAGGCGCACGCCTGGGCGGCCCGGCTCGCCGCCGGCCCCGCCATCGCGCTGCGCGCGGCCAAGGAGGCGGTGGACACCGGCCTCGAAACCGACATCGACACCGGGCTCGCCATCGAGCGCAACTGGTTCGCGGGGCTGTTCGCCACCGAGGACCGGGAGATCGGTATGCGCAGCTTCGTGGAGGACGGTCCCGGCAAGGCCAAGTTCGTCTGAGTCGCGGGGCATTGCCCCGGAGCGCCCGGAAGGGTTCCCTCCGGGGATTGCCACTTGTGGGGGAATTCCGCCGGGTGCGCGCGACGCCGGGAACGGCCTGTCGCCGGGCCCCCGGCGATCTCCCCCGGGCCGGAGGTCGCTGCAGGTCAATCCCCGTTTTCCGGGTGGACTACGGCCAGTGGCATATGTCGCCGGAGGGCGCCGGAGCCTCACGCTCCGCTGCATCGAATCCCACCGTTCCCCTCCCTGACGGCTGGATGACGGCCATGATGGGGGCATGGCGGGCCTGGAGGGAACGGAGCAGCCACGGCAGCGGGTCGGCACGGCCCCTGCGCGGTGGACCCCGATGGTTGAGGACGAACTGGCGCTGAAGGCGCTCGAACTGAGCGGCAATCCGGGCCTCGGCGAGGTCAGGCTGCCCTCCCGCCCGCACTCCGCGGTGGCCGCCCGGCGGCTGACCCAGACCGTGGTGCTGCGCCACTGGGGGCTCCCGCCCCAGGTGGCCGAGCACGCGGTGCTGCTGGTCTCCGAGCTCGTGGGCAACGCCGTGCGCCACACCGGCGCCCGCTTCTTCGGGCTGCGCATGCTGCGCCGGCGCGGCTGGCTGCGGATGGAGCTGCGCGATCCCTCACGGGGCCTGCCGTGCCTGCTGCCGGTGCGGGAGACGGACGTCAGCGGGCGGGGGCTGTTCCTCGTCGACAAGCTCTCGGACCGGTGGGGCGTCGACCTGCTGGCGCGCGGCAAGACCACCTGGTTCGAGATGCGCGTGGTGGACCGGTGACGGCCGTACGAAGAAGCCCCCATCCGTCGTCGTGACGACGTGGCGGGGGCCTCTTCGTACGGCCGCGGAAGATTGGGGTGTGCTCCGCGGCGGTGATGACGACCTGGCCCGGGTCAATGGGGGTCGCTGCCGTCGACTATGTCACGCGCGGTACGCGAGGGCCAAAGTGAGACCTCTGTAATCCAAGGTGAGCTGCGCCACTGACCTTGTATTCAATGCATGGATCCGGGGAAATTCTTATCTTTATGCAAGGCGGTCGGTGCCCTTGCGGAGGCGACGGTAGCGGGTTGTGATGTCCTCGTGACGAGCGCCCCGTACCCGCCCACCCACTGGATACCGGCCAGCACCGGTAACTACACGGCCTCCGGCCGCCCCGGTGCGTACCCGGTCGACCGCGTCGTGATCCATGTGACCGAGGAGACCTTCCCGGACGCGATGAGGATCTTCAAGGACCCGCGCTCCAGGGTCTCCGCCCACTACATGGTCGCTTCCGCCGACGGTTACATCGGCCAGTTCGTCCGCGAACGGGACATCGCCTGGCACGCGGGCAACTGGCGGTACAACACCGTCAGCATCGGCATCGAGCACGAGGGCTGGATCCACCGCCCCGAGTACTTCACCGACGCCCTCTACCGGGCCTCCGCGCGGCTCACCTCCGCCGTCTGCGCCCGCTACGGCATCCCGCCGACCCGCGAGCACATCGTCGGCCACAGCGAAGTGCCCGGATCCACCCACGCGGACCCCGGTCCGCACTGGGACTGGGACCGTTATCTGGAGCTCGTGACCGGGGGCTAGTCTGTGCCGGTCAACGAAGCACACAAGGGGAGGCCCATATGGCTGACATGGACGCTGCGCGCACTGCTTTCGCCCGTTTCGACGTGGACGGCGACGGCTTCATCACGGCCGCCGAGTACAAGAGCGTGATGGCTCAGCTCGGCGACCACAACGTCACCGAGACGGTGGCCCAGGCCATCATCAACAAGAAGGACGGCAACGGCGACGGCGTGCTGTCCTTCGACGAGTTCTGGGCCTCCCTGAACCACTGACGGGCCGTGTTACGGACCGGGCCGCCGGGTCAGCGCCAGCCCCGCCGCTGTGCGCCGGCCCGTCGCCGCCGGTCGTTGCACAGCAGGCACCGGCCCCAGCCCTGCGGCAGCGGGTCGTCCTTGTCCCCGTAGAGGGGATCCACGGGCCCCCGCGGGTGCTCCGCGCAGCCCGTGGCGCCTATCCCCGCGCCCAGCGCGTTCGCGGCCGTCAGTGCCCGGCGCAGGGCGTCCAGCAGCTGGTCCGCCTCGTGCGGGGCGGGGGCTGCGGCGTCGAGGGAGAAGGCGATGTCCGAGGCGGTGTTGAGCGCGCTCTGGAGTTCGCGCAGGTCTGCGTAACTCATGCTCGCGAGCGTACGCGGCACCACTGACAACGGAAACGGCCTCCCCGCCCGGTGGGCGGGAAGGCCGCTTGAGTACCGGTGTCAGGCCCTCAGCACTCGATGACGTTGACGGCCAGGCCGCCGCGCGCCGTCTCCTTGTACTTGACCTTCATGTCGGCGCCCGTCTCCTTCATGGTCTTGATGACCTTGTCGAGGGACACGTGGTGCCGGCCGTCGCCGCGCAGGGCCATGCGGGCGGCGGTGACGGCCTTGGCCGCGGCCATGCCGTTGCGCTCGATGCAGGGGATCTGCACCAGGCCGCCGACCGGGTCGCAGGTCAGGCCCAGGTTGTGCTCCATGCCGATCTCGGCGGCGTTCTCGACCTGCTCCGGGGTGCCGCCCATGACCTCGGCGAGACCGCCGGAGGCCATCGAGCAGGCGGAGCCGACCTCGCCCTGGCAGCCGACCTCGGCGCCGGAGATCGAGGCGTTCTCCTTGAAGAGCATGCCGATGGCGCCCGCGGCGAGCAGGAAGCGCACGACGCCCTCCTCGTCCGCACCCGGCACGAAGTTCATGTAGTAGTGCAGGACGGCCGGGATGATGCCCGCGGCGCCGTTGGTCGGGGCGGTGACGACCCGGCCGCCGGCCGCGTTCTCCTCGTTGACGGCCATGGCGTAGACCGTGATCCACTCCATCGCGCGGGCCTGGGCGTCGCCCTCGGCGCGCAGCTGGCGGGCGGTGCTGGCGGCGCGGCGGCGGACCTTCAGGCCACCGGGCAGGATGCCCTCGCGGGACATGCCGCGGGTCACGCAGCCCTGCATCACGCGCCAGATCTCCAGGAGGCCCTCACGGATCTCCGTCTCCGTGCGCCACGCCTTCTCGTTCTCCATCATCATCGCGGAGATCGACAGGCCGGACTCGCGGGACATGCGCAGCAGCTCGTCACCGGTGCGGAAGGGGTACTTCAGCACCGTGTCGTCCAGGACGATCCGGTCCGCGCCCACCGCGTCCTCGTCGACGACGAAGCCGCCGCCGACCGAGTAGTAGGTCTTCTCCAGCAGCGGGGCGCCGCTCTCGTCGTAGGCGAAGAGGGTCATGCCGTTCGCGTGGTACGGCAGGGACCGGCGGCGGTGCAGGATCAGCTGGGACGACTCGTCGAAGTCGATCTCGTGGTCGGAGCCGATCTCGGCGCCGAGCAGCCGCAGCCGCTTGCTGGTGCGGATGCGCTCGACCTCGTCGTCGGCGGTCTCCACGTCGACGGTCCGGGGCGAGTGGCCCTCCAGGCCGAGCAGCACGGCCTTGGGCGTGCCGTGGCCGTGGCCGGTGGCGCCGAGGGAGCCGAAGAGCTCCGCCCGCACGGCGGTGGTCTGGGCCAGCAGGCCGTCCTTCTTCAGGCGGCCCACGAACATGCGGGCGGCGCGCATGGGGCCGACCGTGTGGGAGCTGGACGGGCCTATGCCGATCGAGAAGAGATCGAATACGGAGATGGCCACGGTGGCAGCTCCTCTGGGTCGGTGGTACGGGGTGGTACGAGGGGTGGTGCAGGGCGCCCGCGAGGTGGTGCGGGGCACCGCGCCCACCTCTCAGTGTGCGCGATGCGGGGGGCTTGCCGCGGTGGCCCATCTCACGCGGGCCACGGCAGCCGGTGCCGCGGCCCCGCGGGACCCCGGTCGCGGTGCGGGGCACCGGCCCACTCAAGGAGTGTGCCCGGTGCCCCGTACCGGCCGGTGAATCCCGCGCTGCGGTCCTACTTCAGGCCGGGGTACAGCGGGTGCTTCGCCGCCAGGGCGGTGACGCGGCCGCGCAGCGCCTCGGCGTCGAAGCCCGGCTTGAGGGCCTCGGCGATGATGTCGGCGACCTCACGGAAGTCCTCCGCGCGGAAGCCGCGCGTCGCCAGCGCCGGGGTGCCGATCCGCAGGCCCGAGGTGACCATCGGGGGGCGCGGGTCGTTCGGGATGGCGTTGCGGTTGACCGTGATCCCGACCTCGTGGAGGCGGTCCTCGGCCTGCTGGCCGTCCAGCTCGGAGTTGCGCAGGTCCACCAGGACCAGGTGCACGTCCGTGCCGCCGGACAGGACCGAGACGCCCACCTCGGCGACGTCGGCCTGCACCAGGCGCTCGGCCAGGATCTTCGCGCCCTCCAGCGTACGCTGCTGGCGCTCCTTGAACTCCTCGCTCGCCGCGACCTTGAAGCTGACGGCCTTGGCCGCGATCACGTGCTCCAGCGGGCCGCCCTGCTGACCGGGGAAGACCGCGGAGTTGATCTTCTTGGCCAGCTCGGCCGTGGAGAGGATCACACCGCCGCGCGGACCGCCGAGGGTCTTGTGCGTGGTGGTGGTGACGACGTGCGCGTGCGGCACCGGGGAGGGGTGCAGCCCGGCGGCGACGAGGCCCGCGAAGTGGGCCATGTCGACCATCAGGTACGCGCCGACCTCGTCGGCGATCCGGCGGAAGGCCGCGAAGTCCAGCTGGCGCGGGTAGGCGGACCAGCCGGCGACGATCAGCTTCGGGCGGTGCTCCTTGGCGAGGCGCTCGACCTCCTCCATGTCGACCAGGTTGGTCTGCTCGTCGACGTGGTACGCGACCACGTTGTAGAGCTTGCCGGAGAAGTTGATCTTCATGCCGTGGGTCAGGTGCCCGCCGTGGGCGAGGTTCAGACCCAGGATGGTGTCGCCGGGGCTGAGCAGGGCGAACATCGCGGCCGCATTGGCCTGCGCGCCGGAGTGCGGCTGCACGTTGGCGTGCTCGGCGCCGAAGAGCGCCTTGATGCGGTCGATCGCGATCTGCTCGACGACGTCGACGTGCTCGCAACCGCCGTAGTAGCGGCGGCCCGGGTAGCCCTCGGCGTACTTGTTGGTGAGGACCGAGCCCTGGGCCTCCATGACCGCGACCGGAGCGAAGTTCTCCGACGCGATCATTTCGAGGGTGGACTGCTGGCGGTGGAGTTCGGCGTCGACAGCGGCGGCGACGTCGGGGTCGAGCTCATGGAGGGAGCTGTTGAGAAGCGACATGAGTTCTTCCTGGGCAGGGAGGGGACGGGCGGGGTCAGCCTGCGGAGAAGGCCGTGTACTCGTCGGCGGTCAGCAGGTCCGCCGGCTCGTCCGTGATCTTCACCTTGAACAGCCAGCCGCCCTCGAAGGGGGCGGTATTCACCAGCGAGGGGTCGGCCACGACGTCCTGGTTGGCCTCGACGACCTCGCCCGTGACGGGGGCGTAGAGGTCGCTGACCGACTTGGTCGACTCCAGCTCACCACAGGTCTCGCCCGCGGTGACCGTGTCACCGACGGCCGGGAGCTGGGCGTAGACGACGTCACCGAGCGCGTTGGCCGCGAACTCGGTGATGCCGACGGTCGCCACGCCGTCCGCGTCGGTGGCCGACAGCCACTCGTGCTCCTTGGAGTAACGCAGCTGCTGGGGGTTGCTCATGGCTAGATTCTCCTGTACGCGCGTGAGTGCTTGTGCAAGGGGTCTTGACAGGTGGGATGAGGGAGTCTCAGGGATCTTCCCGATCCGCTCAGCGGTCCCGCTTGTAGAAGGGCAGGGCGACGACCTCGTACGGCTCGTGGCTGCCGCGGATGTCCACCGATACACCCTCCGTGCCCGGTGCGGCGTGCGCCGCGTCGACGTAGGCGATCGCGATCGGCTTGCCGAGGGTGGGGGAGGGGGCGCCCGAGGTGACCTCGCCGACGACCTCGCCGGCGACGGTGACCGGGTAGCCGGCGCGCGGCACGCGGCGGCCGGTGGCGATCAGGCCGACCAGCTTGCGCGGCGGGGCCGTCTCGGCGCGCTCGGCCGCGGCGGCCAGGGCCTCGCGGCCCACGAAGTCGCCGGCCTTGTCGAACTTCACGACCCGGCCCAGACCCGCGTCGAACGGCGTCGTCGCGGTCGTCAGCTCGTGCCCGTACAGCGGCATGCCCGCCTCCAGGCGCAGCGTGTCGCGGCAGGAGAGCCCACAGGGCACCAGGCCGGCGTCCGCGCCCGCCTCGGTCAGCGCCTGCCACAGCTTCTCGGCGTCGCCGGGGGCGACGAACAGCTCGAAGCCGTCCTCGCCGGTGTAGCCGGTGCGGGCGATCAGCGCGGGCACGCCCGCGACGGTGCCCGGCAGGCCCGCGTAGTACTTCAGGCCGTCCAGGTCCGCGTCGGTGACGGACTTCAGGATGGCGGGGGAGGCCGGGCCCTGCACGGCGATCAGCGCGTAGTTCTCGCGGTCGTCGCGGACCTCGGTGTCGAAGCCGGCGGCGCGCTCGGTCAGCGCGTCCAGCACCACCTGCGCGTTGGAGGCGTTGGCGACGACCATGTACTCCTGCTCGCCCAGGCGGTAGACGATCAGGTCGTCGAGGATGCCGCCCTCGGCGTTGCAGATCATGGTGTAGCGGGCGCGGCCGACGGCCAGCGCCGAGAGGTTGCCCACCAGGGCGTGATCCAGGGCCTGCCCGGCCTGCGGGCCCGTAAGGGTGATCTCTCCCATGTGGGAGAGGTCGAAGAGACCGGCACGGGTGCGCACGGCGACGTGTTCGTCGCGCTCGCTCCCGTACCGCAGGGGCATGTCCCAGCCCGCGAAGTCGGTCATGGTCGCGCCCAGCGAGCGGTGCAGGGCGTCGAGTGCGGTATGGCGGGGGGCTTCGGTCATGGTCAGGCTCCCGGACACGAGTCGGAGGTCGGCCTCCCCATCTGTCATCGGAACCTGAGAGGTTCACCGGGAGACCCCGCAGGGGTTCCCGGCTTGCACCTTGGGTGGGGCCGCCGCACGAAACGGTGCCCGCTTTTCAGATCTGCCTCACCCGCGCGGTACGGGGCCTGAGAGATTCAAGGGAGGAACTTGCTCCTTCGGCGCCCGGTGCCGAAGGCACCAGGACTCTCCCGCGCGGATTCGAGCGGCCGGTATGCAGTTGATAGACATGCCGTTGGCGCGCACATCATTGCACGTACGAGCGTGCGACGGACTGCCCACCGCCCCATGAATTGGATTACCTTTCCTTTGCATTCCGTGGGTAGGGGGCAGTCGACGGACGGGGGAGGGAAGGCGATCACGGTGCCGACGGACGTCCAGGGGGAAGTGCCGGCGCCCGCCGCGGCCCGGCCGCGGAGCGGCGTGCTGGACCTGCGGGGGGCCGGCCGCACCGAGCTGCGGTACCCGCTCGGTGATCTGCTCGTCGTCTCCGGGCTGCCCGGCAGCGGCAAGTCCACGCTGATCCGGCGGGCCGTCGCCGCGGCCGACGGGAGAGGCACCACCGTCCACCGCGTGGACTCCCAGGACTCCCGCGACCGCATCGAACGCCACACTCCGCCCTGGGTGCCCTACGCGCTCTACCGCCCGCTCGTGCGCCTGGCCCACTACGCCGCCCTGCGGCGCGCGCTGCGCTCGGACGCCAGCGTCGTGGTGCACGACTGCGGCGAGAACGGCTGGGTGCGCGCCTGGCTCGCGCACGACGCCCGGCGCCGCGGCGGCTCCGTCCACGTGCTGCTGCTCGCCGTCGAGCCGCACACCGCGCTCGCCGGCCAGGCCGCCCGGGGCCGCACCGTCTCCCGCCACGCCTTCGCCCGCCACCGCCGCGCGATGACCCGCCTGCTGGCGGCCACCGCCGCCGGCCGCGTCCCCCCGGGCGCCGCCTCCGCCACCCTCCTCGACCGCCCCGCCGCCGACGCCCTGCACACCATCGCCTTCGGCTAGGGCGTGTCCGATGGGTCGGTGCCGGCCCCGCGGCGTCTGGTGCGGTGGATCGCAAGGCGGAGCATCTCCCGCGTACTGGGCGTACTCGGGTGATGCGACAACGCGGCGAGGTGCCGTGCCAGGCGTCGTGGGGTCTGTGCCGGCCCATCGGACATGCCCTGGACCTGCCCCCGACGGGGAGGGGACCCAGCCGTTAAGGTGCGGGTTGCGTGGTGATCGGTCGGCATGGGGACAGGTGAACGTGGCCGAGGAATACGGATGGGGCCCGGGCCGGGGCGGTGCGGCCACGGCGTGGCCCGTCAACGAGCTCGAAGAGGTGCTCGCCGCGTCCGTCGGCGTGCCCGGCTCCGGCGCCCGCATCGTGGAGGTGCTCGGCCGCAGCAGCCTGTGGATCCCGCTGCCGGCCGGCGGCGGCAACGACAGCCCCGACCTCGACCTGCCCACCCTGGAGCTGGACGGCGCCGCCTACGTGCCGGTGTTCAGCTCCCACGAGCAGTTCCTGCGCGTCGCCGGGGACCGGATGCCCTTCGCCGTGGCCCCCGCCGTGGAGTTCGCCCGCGGCCTGCCCCCACAGGTGGGCATCGCGGTCAACCCGGACGGCGAGGTCGCCGTGCCCCTGCCGCCGCCCGCCGTCGCCGAGCTGTGCCGGGCCGGCCGCACGGTCCTGGACGGCGACGCCACCGGCGGCCGGGTGCGCCTGTTCGAGCCGGACTGGCAGGAGGACCCGACCGCCTTCCTGGCCGCCGCCGGCCGGGAGTTCGCGGCCGCCGGCGTCGTACGGACCGCGCGCCGCACCCTGGCCAGCGTGGAGGGCGGCGCCCCGGCGCTGTTCATCGGCGTGGAGCTGGACCTGCCCGACCCGCCGAGCCGCGCCGCGGCCGTGGAGGCCCTCGGCCGGGCGCTCGCCGCGGAGCCCGTGGCCTGGCCCGTCCAGATGGTCTTCCTCGACGTCGCGCACGACCCCGTCGGCGACTGGACGCGCGACCGCGTGCGTCCGTTCTACGACCGTGACCTGTGACAGCTCTCATGCCCGCCGCCGCGGGCTCGTAAGCTGGTGGGAACAGACGGCCAAGAGAAGAGGCGGACCCAGGTGAGCGCGGGCGCGGAGAGCGGCGTGGAGCAGGTGCTGCGCCAGGTGGCGCCCGGCCGGTACGACACGTACGAGGCACTGTTGGGCGCCCTCGCCGAGGGCCGGGTCTGGATGCTGCTGTGGCACGGTCAGGCCGGCTCGCCCGACGCCCAGTACGGCAACATGGAGGTCGACGGCCTCGGCTACGCCCCCTGTGTGACCTCCGCCCAGGAGCTCGCCGCCAGCGGCTGGAACCGCGCCCACGAGGTGGTCTCCGGCCGGGACATCGCCGCCTCGCTCTACCCCGACCGCTGGGGCCTGTGGCTCAACCCGCACGCCCCCGGCGGCGGCGTCGGCATCCCCTGGGCCGACCTGCGCCGGATCACCGCCGGCCTGGACCGGCTGCCCGCCGGCCCGCTGCGGCTCAGCGAACCGGCCGTGGACATTCCGCAGTTCTACGCCCTGCTGGGGCAGAACGCCCACCGCACGCCCGCCGTCCGCGCCCTGCGCCGCGTCTGGGTGCAGCCCGCCCTGGGCACGCCGTACCTGGCCATCGGGCTCGACCTGTACGACACCTCCGCCGCGGCCGTGGAATCGGTGCGGCTGATGATGCAGCAGTCCGTCGGCGTGGTCCCGGAGGGGCTCCCGGTCTCGACGGTGACCCTGGCGGACGAGTACGACCCCGTGGCGATGTGGATGCGGGCCAACGCCCGGCCGTTCTTCGACCGCGACGCCTACGGCGGACCGGCCGCCCCCGCGCCGGCCGCCGGCTACGGCTACCCGCCGCAACAGGGGTGGCAGGCGGGGACGTACTGACCCGTACGCCGTCGCACCGCCCCGCTCGCCGCACCCGTATGTCCGTATAACGGAAGCCTCCTACGCACATCACGGTTGCGCATCCTTTGCGCATGAGGTCTGGCGGGTGATCGCAGGGGCGTTGAAGACTCCCGCCAACAAGGGCCGAGGCCCCTGCGCACGACTCGCTCCGCCGTACCGCCGCTCCGCCGTACGCCCGTTCCCGCGCGTACCACCGCTCCGCCGTACGACCTGCTCCGCGTGTTCGTCCCGCACCTTCGCACCTGCTCCGTGTGCACGTCCCGCACCTTCGCACCACTCGCACCTGATGTGAACCAGCCGCGTTCCGCGCGCGGCGTGCGTCGGGCCGGCCTCCCGCCGGTCGAGAGGGGTCCACCAGACGATGACGGCACCACTGCACGACACGAACGCGGCCGAGACCGCAGCCGTCGATGTCGCCGCGGGCGTCCCCGCGAAGGCCATCGAGGGCCGTTCCCCCTGGCGTATCGCCTGGATCCGGCTCAAGCGCGACAAGGTGGCCCTGACCGGCGGCATCGTGGTGCTGCTGCTCATCCTCGTCGCGATCTTCGCGCCGGTGATCGTGGGGCTGCTCGGGCATCCGCCGAACGAATTTCATGAAGAAACGATTGATCCGCTGTTCAGTACCCCCAAGGAAGCCTGGGGAGGCATCAGTTCGGACTTCCTCTTCGGCGTCGAACCGGGCAACGGCCGCGACGTGTTCAGCCGCGTGGTCTACGGCGCCCGGGTCTCGCTGCTCGTGGCCTTCCTGGCGGCGGTGGTCGCCGTGCTGCTCGGTACGGTGCTGGGCATCGTCGCCGGCTACTTCGGCGGCTGGATCGACGCCGTCGTCAGCCGGGTGATGGACCTGCTGCTGGCCTTCCCCCAGCTGCTGTTCATCATCGCGCTGGTGTCCGTCGTCCCCAACTCGCTCTGGGGGCTCTCGGGTTCGGGCGTCCGCATGGCCGTGCTCATCGCGGTGATCGGCTTCTTCGGCTGGCCCTACGTGGGGCGCATCGTCCGCGGCCAGACCCTCTCGCTCAGGGAGCGCGAGTACGTCGAGGCGGCCCGCAGCCTGGGTGCCGGGCGGCTGTACATCCTCTTCCGGGAGCTGCTGCCCAACCTGGTGGCGCCGATCACCGTCTACGCCACGCTGATGATCCCGACCAACGTGCTCACCGAGGCCGCGCTGAGCTTCCTCGGCGCGGGCGTGAAGCCGCCCACCGCCTCCTGGGGGCAGATGCTCTCCAAGGCCGTCTCGACCTACGAGGCCGACCCGATGTTCATGATCATCCCCGGTCTGGCCATCTTCATCACCGTGCTGGCCTTCAACCTCTTCGGCGACGGCGTGCGCGACGCGCTGGACCCGAAGGGCTCGCGCTGACGCGCGCCCGCCCCGCACCGCCTGGTGCACACCGCCCCTGTCGATCCGTCAGGAGGCCGTTCCCGACATCCGCCGGCCCGCTTCCCGGACGGCGACAATCACGGAGGTCGCGACATCTTGACACACCGGAGTTCTTCGAGGCGCAGACTGGCCGCAGGGGCGGCCCTCGTGGTCACGGCCCTGGTCAGCACCGCCGCGTGCGGCGGCGGGGGCGGCAGCAGCAAGAAGGAGGGCAAGGACGGCAAGGCCGCGGGCTTCAACGCCGCCGTCGACAAGCTGGCCGGCGCCTCCGACAAGAAGGGTGGCGAGCTGAAGTTCATCGGCACCCAGGACGCCGACAGCTGGGACCCCCAGCGCGGCTACTACGGATTCATGTGGGACTTCGCCCGCTACTACACCCGCACCCTGGTGACGCCCAAACCCGCCCCCGGCGGGGAGAGCTCGACGGTCGTACCGGACATGGCCACCGACACCGGCAAGATCTCCGCCGACAAGAAGACCTACACCTTCACGCTCCGTGACGGCCTGACCTGGGAGGACGGCCAGCCCATCACCACGCAGCACATCAAGTACGGCATCGAGCGCACCTGGGCCACGGACAAGATCTCCGGCGGCCCGCTGTGGCTGATGCAGGTCCTGGACCCCGACAAGAAGTACAAGGGCCCGTACAAGGACGAGAGCAAGGACAAGCTCGGGCTGCAGGCCATCGAGACGCCCGACGAGAAGACCATCGTCTTCAAACTGCCCAAGGCCAACGGCGACTTCCTGCAGATGCTGGCGCTGCCCGCGGCGGCCCCCGTGCGCCCGGACAAGGACACCGTCGAGAAGTACGGGCAGAAGCCCTTCTCCAGCGGCCCCTACAAGTGGGTGTCCTACGAGCCCAACAAGGGCCTGCAGCTGGTGCGCAACGACAAGTGGAACCGCGACTCCGACCCGGTCCGCAAGGCCCTGCCGGACAAGATCTCGGTCAAGCTCACCACCAACGCCGACGACATGGACAACCGTCTGATCGCCGGCGACTACGACCTCGACATCAACGCCACCGGCATGGGCTCGGCCGGCCGGCAGAAGGCCCTGCAGTCGGCCAAGGCCAACGTCGACAACCCGCAGACCGGCTTCATCCGCTACGCGGCCTTCCCCAAGACCGTCGCGCCCTTCGACAACGAGCACTGCCGCAAGGCCGTCATCCTCGCCGCCGACCACACCTCGCTGCAGACCGCCCGCGGCGGCCCCGAGGCGGGCGGCGACATCGGCACCAGCATGCTGCCGCCGGCCGTCAAGGGCTACGACCCCGGCTACGACCCCTTCCAGCTCAAGCAGGGCAAGCCCGACGAGGCCAAGGCCAAGGAGGAGCTGAAAGCCTGCGGCAAGCCCGACGGCTTCAAGACCACGATCGCCGTCCGCAACAACAAGCCCCCGGAGATCGCCACCGCCGAATCGCTCCAGGCGTCCCTGAAGAAGGTCGGCATCGAGGCCCAGATCGACCAGTACGACGGCGCCCAGTCCACCGGCATCATCGGCGCCCCCAAGAACGTCAAGGCCAAGAACTACGGCATCATCATCATGGGCTGGGGCGCGGACTTCCCCAGCGGCCAGGGCTTCCTCCAGCCCATCGCGGACGGCCGCTTCATCCAGGAGAGCGGCAACCAGAACTACCCCGAGCTGAACGACCCCGAGGTCAACAAGATCTTCGACCGGGCCATCGCGGAGACCGACCCGGAAAAGGCCGGGAAGATCTACCAGGAGGCCAACAAGAAGGTCACCGAGGGCGCCTGGTACCTGCCCTTCACCTACGAGAAGAACATCATCTGGCGCAGCTCCCGGCTCACCAACGTCTACACGGCCGACTCCTACAACGGCCGCTACGACTACGCCTCCCTCGGTGTCGTCAAGTGACAGTCCGTCCGCTCCACCGGCGCACCCGCCGCTAGGCCCGAAGGGCAGGTGAGGGCCGCTGCGCGGCGGCCCGGGGCGGCCCCCCTCGGGGGAGCCCCGGGCCACCGCCGGGCCGACCGCAGTGTTCGCTTACATCGTCCGACGGCTGATCGCCGTCATCGTGATGCTGCTCGTGGTCACGCTGGTGACCTTCGGCATCTTCTTCGCGATCCCCAAGCTCACCGGGGCCGATCCCGCCGCCCTGTACGTCGGCAAGCAGGCGGACCCGGCGACCATCGAGGGCATCCGGGAGAAGCTGGGGCTCAGCGATCCGATCCTCGTGCAGTTCTGGCACTTCGTCTCCGGCATCCCCGCCGGCCGCGACTACTCCGGCGGCGGCAGCTCCGTGCACTGCGACGCGCCCTGCTTCGGCTACTCCTTCCGCACCGAGCAGGCCATCTGGCCCGTGCTCCAGGACCGGCTGCCGGTGACCCTCTCGCTCGCCGCGGGCGCCTGCGTGCTGTGGCTGGTGGGCGGCGTCGTCACCGGCGTCGTCTCCGCGCTCAAGCGCGGCAGCCTGTGGGACCGGGCGGCCATGACCGTCGCCCTCGGCGGCGTCTCCCTGCCGATCTACTTCACCGGCCTGCTCTCCCTCGCCGTCTTCTCCTACGGCCTGGGCTGGCTGGACGGCGAGTACGTCGACTTCGCCGACGACCCCGGGCAGTGGTTCGCCGGCCTGATCCTGCCCTGGGTCACCCTCGCCTTCCTCTACGCGGCCATGTACGCCCGCCTCACCCGGGCCACCATGCTGGAGATCCTCGGCGAGGACTACATCCGCACCGCCCGTGCCAAGGGGCTGCGGGAGCCGGTCGTCATCGGCAAGCACGCCATGCGCTCCACGATGACCCCCGTCCTCACCATCCTCGGCATGGACCTCGGCGCCCTCGTCGGCGGCGCGATCCTCACCGAGACCACCTTCAACCTGCCCGGCCTCGGCCAGGCGGCGGTCAAGGCGATCGGCGACCGCGACCTGCCGCTGATCCTCGGGGTGACGCTCATCGCCGCGACCGCGGTCGTCGTCGCCAACCTGGTGGTGGACCTCCTGTACGCCGTGATCGACCCCAGAGTGAGGCTCTCATGACGACCGCACCCACCGCGGGAGAGGCCCCCACCGCCTTTCTCGACGTGCGCGACCTGCGCATCCACTTCCCCACCGACGACGGCCTGGTCAAATCCGTCGACGGGCTCTCCTTCCGGCTGGAGAAGGGCCGCACCCTCGGCATCGTCGGCGAGTCCGGCTCCGGCAAGTCGGTGACCTCGCTGGGCATCATGGGCCTGCACACCGTCGGCCAGTACGGGCGCCGCAAGGCCCGCATCACCGGCGAGATCTGGCTCGACGGCAAGGAGCTGATGAGCGCCGACCCCGACGAGGTGCGCCGGCTGCGCGGCCGCGAAATGGCGATGATCTTCCAGGACCCGCTGTCGTCCATGCACCCCTATTTCACCGTCGGCGCGCAGATCGTCGAGGCGTACCGGGTCCACCACGACGTCGACAAGAAGACCGCCCGCACCCGCGCCGTCGAACTGCTGGACAGGGTCGGCATCCCGCAGCCCGACCGGCGCGTCGACGACTACCCGCACCAGTTCTCCGGCGGCATGCGCCAGCGCGCGATGATCGCCATGGCACTGGTCAACAACCCCGAGCTGCTCATCGCCGACGAGCCGACCACCGCCCTGGACGTGACCGTGCAGGCGCAGATCCTCGACCTGATCCGCGACCTGCAGAAGGAGTTCGGCTCCGCCGTCATCGTCATCACCCACGACCTGGGCGTCGTCGCCGAACTGGCCGACGACATCCTGGTGATGTACGGCGGCCGCTGTGTCGAACGCGGCCCCGCCGAGCAGGTCTTCCACGCCCCCCAGCACCCCTACACCTGGGGGCTGCTCGGCTCCATGCCGCGCATCGACCGCGAGCAGACCGAACGCCTGATCCCGGTCAAGGGCTCCCCGCCCAGCCTGATCAACGTGCCCGACGGCTGTGCCTTCAACCCGCGCTGCCCCTACGCCGACCTCCCCAAGGGCGGCATCACCCGCAGCGAGCGCCCCGAGCTGCGCCCGGTGCAGGCCGCGGGGGACGGACGGCCGCACCTGACCGCCTGCCACCTGCCGCAACAGGACCGCACGCGGATCTGGAACGAAGAGATCGCGCCCAAGCTGTGAAGGAACCGGAGATGAGCATCCCGAAGCAGCCGGCGCCCGCGGCGGCCGAACCCCTCCTCAAGGTCGAGGGCCTCGTCAAGCACTTCCCCATCACCAAGGGGCTGCTGCGCCGCCAGACGGGCGCGGTGCAGGCCGTGGACGGCCTGGACTTCGAGGTCCGCGCGGGCGAGACCCTGGGCGTGGTGGGGGAGTCCGGCTGCGGCAAGTCGACCATGGGCCGGCTGATCACCCGGCTGCTCGAACCCACCGCCGGCACCATCGCGTTCGACGGCCGGGACATCAGTCACCTCGGGGTGGCCGGCATGCGGCCGATGCGCCGCGACATCCAGATGATCTTCCAGGACCCGTACTCCTCGCTGAACCCCCGGCACACCGTCGGCACGATCGTCGGCGCCCCGTTCCGGCTCCAGGGCATCACGCCCGAGGGCGGGGTGAAGAAGGAGGTCCAGCGGCTGCTGGAGCTGGTCGGCCTCAACCCCGAGCACTACAACCGCTATCCGCACGAGTTCTCCGGCGGCCAGCGGCAGCGCATCGGCATCGCCCGGGCCCTCGCCCTCAAGCCCCGGCTCGTGGTCGCCGACGAGCCGGTCTCCGCGCTCGACGTCTCCATCCAGGCCCAGGTCGTCAACCTGCTCGACGACCTGCAGGACGAACTCGGGCTGACGTACGTGATCATCGCGCACGACCTGTCCGTCATCCGGCACGTCTCGGACCGCATCGCCGTCATGTACCTCGGCAAGATCGTGGAACTCACCGACCGCAGCTCCCTCTACGCCGCGCCCATGCACCCGTACACCAGGGCCCTGCTGTCCGCCGTGCCCGTGCCCGACCCCCGCCGGCGCGCCCGGCGCGAGCGCATCCTGCTCACCGGCGACGTGCCCTCGCCGATCTCCCCGCCGCCGGGATGCCGCTTCCACACCCGGTGCTGGAAGGCGACAGAGGTCTGCAAGCAGCAGGAGCCGCCCCTGACGGCGCTGCTCCCCGGGCACCGGGTGGCGTGCCACCACCCGGAGAACGCTCCCACCGAAGCAGTAACGGAAGGTGCGCCCGCATAGGGGCCGTGCCAAGCTGACTTCCGATGCTCGTGACAGCAACCTGGCACACCTGAGCACCGCGAGAGGGGAGGGTGCAGAGTCGGCGAGTCCGCTTGCAGAGGGGCTCGGGCGTTCGAAGGGACGGCTCATGGCACTCTCCCGCTCGACCCGGCACCACTCCATACGCAGGGCCCGGCAGCACCTGACCCGGCCGGCGCGGCGCCACCTCCTCCACCCGGCCCGGTGCCGGGGAGGGCGCTGGTTCCTCGCCCTGGCCACCGCGGCGGCGTCCGCGTTCGTGCTGGCCTCCACGCCCGTCACCGCCCCGTCCCCCTCCCTCCCCGCCCCCGGGACGGCGGGCATCGGCGACCCGTACTTCCCGGGCCTCGGCAACGGCGGCTTCGACGTCCGCCACTACGACCTGGACGTCGGCTACGCCCCCGACACCGGCCGGGTCGACGGCCGGGCGACGCTCACCGCGCGGACCACGCGGAGCCTGTCCGCCTTCAACCTGGACCTGCAGCAGCTCAAGGTCACCTCCGTCGAGGTGAACGGCCTGCCCGCCGCCTTCACCCGCGACGGCGGCGAACTGAGGATCCACCCGGTGATCCCGCTGCCCCGGGGCCGCACCTTCACCACCACCGTCGTCTACGGCGGCATACCCAGGCCGCTCAGCGGCCCCATCGTCTTCGGCTCCAAGTACGGCTGGATGAGGACCAAGGACGGCGTCTTCGTCGGCTGCGAGCCCAACGGCGCCTCCACCTGGTTCCCGGCCAGCGACCACCCCACCGACAAGGCCACCTTCGACATCCGCATCAGGGCCCCCAAGGGACTCACGGCCGTCTCCAACGGCCGGCTGCTCGCCACCCACGAGCGGGGCAGGACCACCGTCTCCCACTGGCGCGAGTCCAAGCCGATGGCGCCCTACCTGGCCACCGCCACCATCGGGAAGTTCGACGTCAGGAAGGGCACCACCCCCGGCGGCATCCCCGTCTACGTCGCCACCGACCCCGCCCTGGCCGGCGGCCTGGACTTCTACGGCATCACCGCCGAGGCCACCGACCACTGGGCGAAGGTCTTCGGCCCGTATCCCTTCGAGGAGACCGGCGCCGTCGTCGACAACATGCCGGAGGCGGAGTTCTCGCTGGAGACCCAGACCAAGCCCGTCTTCTCGGCCGTGCGCGACGAGTCGACCGTCGTCCACGAACTGGCCCACCAGTGGTTCGGCGACTCCGTCTCGGTGCGGCAGTGGAAGGACATCTGGCTCAACGAGGGCTTCGCCACCTACGCCGAGTGGCTGTGGGACGAGCACAAGGGACGCAGGAGCACCCACCAGTCCTTCCTGGGCGCCTACCACGAGCACAAGCCCGACGACCCCTTCTGGAAGATCGACATCGCCGACCCGCAGCGCGACACCATGTTCTCCCGGGCCGTCTACTTCCGCGGCGCCATGACCCTGCAGGTGCTGCGCGAGCGCATCGGCGACCGGGCGTTCTTCCGGCTGCTGCCGCTGTGGACCAAGCTGCACCGGCACGGCAACGTCCGCACCTCCCAGTTCGTCGGGCTCGCCGAGGCGGTCTCCCGCAAGGACCTCGGCGATCTCTTCGCCACCTGGCTCTCGCGGCCCGGGCGGCCCCCGCTGCCGCCGGCCGGCGGCGCCGCCCGCCGGTAGCCTGTCGGGGGCACCGTCCGCGGCGAGTAAGAATGTCGCGTGCTCACCGATCTGTTCAGTCCCTCCGTCCAGCACTCGCTCGACCTCGCCGGGATCTTCGTCTTCGCCATCTCCGGCGCGCTCCTCGCCGTCCGCAAGAACTTCGACGTCTTCGGCATGGCGGTCCTTGCGGAGGTCACCGCGCTGGGCGGCGGGCTGTTCCGGGACCTGATCATCGGTGCCGTGCCGCCCGCGGCCTTCACGGACCTGGGCTACTTCCTCACCCCCCTGGTGGCCACGCTGATCGTCTTCTTCCTCCACCCGGAGGTGGAGCGGATCACCAAGGCGGTGAACGTCTTCGACGCCGCCGGGCTCGGGCTCTTCTGCGTCGCCGGCACCGTGAAGGCGTACGGGCACGGCCTCGGCCTCACCTTCGCGGCGACCCTCGGCCTGGCCACGGCGGTCGGCGGCGGCGTGCTGCGCGACGTGCTCGCCCACGAGGTGCCCTCGCTGCTGCGCTGGGACCGCGACCTGTACGCCGTGCCGGCCATGGTCGGCTCCACCATGGCCGCGCTGCTCATCCACTACGACGCCCTCAACGTCGGCACCAGCATGCTCTCCGCCGCCACGGCCTTCGTCCTGCGCCTGCTGGCCATGCACTACAACTGGCGGGCCCCCCGCGCCTGGCACCGCCGCAGCGCGGCGACGGAGGATCCTGCGGTCGGGTAAGCAAGGGGCGTAACGTTTCGGCGCGGCCTGGGCTTTGCGCCTGGGCCCCGGCTGTACGCCCCGGCCCCGGCTCCTGGCTCCCGCGGCTCCTGCCCGCGGCCCCCTGGACCGGCCTCGGCCTTCGCCCCCCGGTCCGGCCCCGGCCTCTCGGGCCCTGGCCCCTGGCCTCGGCCCCTGTCTCCGGCCAGGGTCCCTGGCCCTCCGGCCTCGGATCCGTGCCCCCGGGTCCGTGCCCCCGGGCCCAGGGCCCAGGCGAGGACGCGGGGGCCGGGCCCCCGCGACGCCCGGTGGCCCGGTCCCGGCAGCGGCGAAGGGCGTCGGCCGTCGGCGCGGCCGGCTAGACCGTGCGGCCCAGCCAGGCCGCCAGCCGTGCGTACGCGTCCGCGCCCTCGGGCGCGGGCTGCACCGGCCCGAACGGCACGCCCTCGCCGCGCCGCCCGGCCGGCAGGAACTCCCTCGCCCAGCCCAGCGCGAGCTCCGCGAGCTCCTGGTCGAGGGGGAGCGGGTGCCCCACGGCCTGCGAGAGGTCCCACGTGTGGGTCACCGTCTCCAGCACCATGCCCGACGTCATGAACACCCGGCCCGGGAACGTCCCCCACGGCAGCTCCAGCACCCGCTCCAGCGCCGCGTCGTCCGCCCACGCGGCCGCGAGGCGGGCCCGGGCCTCGTCGTAGGCGGGCCCCCAGCCGTCGTCCGGCACACCCGCCGGCGGCTCGCCCCACGCGACCTCGCCCGTCTCGCCGATCACCGCCCCGTCGCGCGTGCCGGCGACGAGGTGCCCGAGCAGCGCGCGCACGTCGAACTCGGCGCACGGCGTCGGGTCGCCGAGCCGGGCGGCCGGCACGGCGGCGACGAGCGCCGACATCTGGGCGGTGGCGCGGTCGAGGAGGGGGCGGGGGTCGAAGGCGGTGGTGGTCATGACGGCTCCTTGTCCGGCGGCCCGGATGCCCGGGGTGATCGGTTCGGGAACAGCTTCCGCGCATAACCTGACACCTGCCGTCATGTTTTCCGGCGAGATCGAAACGGTTGATCGAAACGGCTGATCGACGCGACGGCGCGCCCGCCGGAGGGGCCTCCCCCCGGGCATCCCGACGGACCGCACCCGAAAGGCACGACGACCCCCGTGAAGTCCGACCGCCTGCTGTCGATACTCCTGCTGCTCCAGACCCGCGGGCGGGTGCCCGCCGCCGAACTCGCCCAGCGCCTCGAAGTGTCGGTGCGCACCATCTACCGCGACGTCGAATCGCTCTCCGCGGCCGGCGTTCCCGTCTACGCCGAACGCGGCCGCCGCGGCGGCATCGCCCTGCTCCCCGGCTACCGCACGGACGTCACCGGGCTGACCGCCGACGAGGCCCGCGCCCTGTTCGTCCTGGCCGCCGAGGGCACGCACTCCGCCCTCGGCCTCGAAGGCGCCCTCGGCTCCGCGCTCCGCAAGGTCATGGCCGCCCTGCCCGCCCCGCACCGCCCCGCCGCCGAGGCCACCAGCCGGCGCGTCCTCGTCGACCCCGTCCGCTGGATGCGGACCCCGGCGGCCGACCCCGCCGTGGACGTCGAGGACCTCCACGCGGCGGTCTTCACCGACCGCCGGCTGCGCCTGCGCTACCGGCACGGTGGCAGCAGCGAGCCGCGCGCGTACACCGTCGACCCCTACGGGCTCGTCGCCAAGGCCGGCGTCTGGTACCTCGTCGCGGACTGCGACGGCGAGCCGCGGCTCTTCCGCGCCGACCGCGTGGACGCGGCCGCCGTCACCGACGAGCCCGTCCGCCGCCGCGGCGGCGCGGAGCTGGCGGACGTCTGGGACGGGCTGCGCCGGGACGTCGAGCAACGGCCGGCGGACGTGCTCGTCACCGCCCGGATCCGGCGCTCCCGCCTCGACATGTTCCTGCGCCTGCACGGCCCCCTGCTCACCGGCCCGCCCTCCGGCGACGACCCGGCCACCGTCGAGCTCGCCCTGCCCGAGGTCCGTTCCGGCCGCGCGCTGCTGTCCTTCGGGCCGGACCTGGAGGTGCTGTCCCCAAAGGCGGTGCGCGAGGACCTGGCGCAGCTGGCGGCGGCGGTCGTGGCGCAGTACGCGCCCGGGCCGGCCGGCCCGGCCGGAGATGCCTAGTCCTGGTCGCCTAGTCCTGGTCGACGGGCAGCAGCCCGCGCTCGGCGAAGACCTTCTTGGCCACGAACGTGGCGTTGAGCGCCTTCGGGAAGCCGCAGTAGACGGCCGAGTGCAGCAGCGCCTCGACGATCTCGGCCGGGGTGAGCCCGGTGTTCAGCGCGGCGTGGACGTGCACGTCCAGCTGCGGTTCGCAGCCGCCGAGCGCCGTCAGCATGCCCAGCGTGACCAGCTGGCGGTCGCGCGGGGCCAGCCCCGGGCGGGCGTAGATCTCGCCGAAGCCCCAGGCCACCACCTGATGGGCCAGCTCGGGGGAGACGTCGGACAGGGAATCCACGACGCGCTCCCCGCCCTCCCCGTCCACGCGGCGCAGCACGGCCAGACCGTGCTCGAAGCGGGCCTCGCGGGAGTCGTCGGACGGGTGGCCGGTGGTGTGTGCGTTGTTCATGCCCCGCACCGTAGGAGTTGGAGCGGACTCGAAGGCAAGCGCCGCGCCCGGGCCCCCGCCCATGACCAGGAACGCTCGCTACCGCCCCGGGGCCCACCTCGTAGAATCGTGCCCACCATGGCCTACCTCGACCACGCCGCCACCACCCCGATGCTTCCGGAGGCGGTGCAGGCGATGACCGCCCAGCTCGCCCTCGCCGGAAACGCCTCTTCGCTGCACGCCGCCGGCCGGCGGGCGCGCCGCACCGTCGAGGAGGCGCGCGAATCGCTCGCGGCCTCGCTCGGCGCGCGCCCCAGCGAAGTGGTGTTCACCGCGGGCGGCACCGAAGCCGACAACCTCGCCGTCAAGGGCCTGTTCTGGGCGCGCCGCGCCGCCGACCCGGCCCGTACGCGCGTGCTGGCGAGCCCCGTGGAGCACCACGCCGTGCTCGACGCCGTCGACTGGCTCGCCACCCACGAGGGCGCGAACGTCGAATACCTGCCGGTCGACGCCTGCGGACGCGTGCACCCCGGGGCGCTGCGCGAGGCGATCGCCCGGAACCCCGCCGACGTCGCCCTGGCCACCGTCATGTGGGCCAACAACGAGATCGGCACCGTCATGGCGGTGCGCGAACTGGCCGACGTGGCCGCCGAGTTCGGTGTACCGCTGCACTCCGACGCCGTGCAGGCGTACGGCCAGCTGGACGTCGACTTCGCCGCGTCCGGGCTGGCCGCGATGACCGTCACCGCCCACAAGGTCGGCGGCCCGTACGGGGTCGGCGCCCTGCTGCTGGGCCGCCAGTACGCGCCCGTGCCGCTGCTGCACGGCGGCGGGCAGGAACGCCACGTGCGCTCCGGGACGCTGGACGTGCCGGCCATCGCCGCGTTCGCCGTCGCCGGCACGCTGGCCGCCGAGCGGCGCCCGGACTTCGCGCGCGAGGTGGGTGCGCTGCGGGACGAGCTGATCGCGGGCGTCCGGGCGGCCGTTCCCGACGCGGTCCTCGGCGGCGACCCGGACCCGGCGGGCCGGCTGCCCGCCAACGCCCACTTCTCCTTCCCCGGCTGCGAGGGCGACTCGCTGCTGCTGCTCCTGGACGCCCAGGGCATCGAGTGCTCCACGGGCTCGGCCTGCACGGCCGGCGTCGCCCAGCCCAGCCACGTCGTCCTGGCCACGGGCACGGACCCGGACCTGGCGCGGGGGACACTGCGCTTCTCCCTGGGGCACACGTCGACGCGCGAGGACGTCGCCGCGGTCGTCGAGGCGATCGGCCCGGTGGTGGAACGGGCCCGGAGCGCGGGCCTGAGCTAGGGCCGCGTTTCGCGCGGTGTCCTCACACGCCGGAGGGGCTGGATTTTCCAGCCCCTCCGGCGCTTGAGGAGCGGGGTCCGGGGCGGAGCCCCGGGAAACGGCGAAGGGGGGGGACCGGGGCCTCCTCGTCCGCCCCGTACCCTGGTAGGGCTATGACTGACTTCCCGGGTGCCCCCGATCCCAGAGCCCCCCGCAAGGGGCTCCGCGTGCTCGCCGCCATGTCCGGCGGCGTCGACTCCGCCGTCGCCGCGGCCCGCGCCGTCGAGGCCGGGCACGACGTGACCGGCGTGCACCTCGCGCTGTCCGCGAACCCCCAGTCCTTCCGGACGGGCGCCCGCGGCTGCTGCACCATCGAGGACTCCCGCGACGCCCGCCGCGCCGCCGACGTGATCGGCATCCCCTTCTACTGCTGGGACCTCGCCGAGCGCTTCCGCGAGGACGTCGTCGAGGACTTCGTCGCGGAGTACGAGGCCGGCCGGACCCCGAACCCCTGCCTGCGCTGCAACGAGAAGATCAAGTTCGCGGCGCTGCTCGACAAGGCGCTCGCGCTGGGCTTCGACGCGGTGTGCACCGGTCACTACGCCACGGTCGTGGTCAACGACGACGGCACCCGCGAGCTGCACCGGGCCAGCGACATGGCCAAGGACCAGTCGTACGTGCTGGGCGTCCTGGACGACAGGCAGCTGGCCCACGCGATGTTCCCGCTGGGCGACACGCTCACCACCAAGGACGAGATCCGCGCCGAGGCCGAGCGCCGCGGCCTGGCCGTGGCGAAGAAGCCCGACAGCCACGACATCTGCTTCATCGCCGACGGCGACACCCAGGGCTTCCTGGCCAAACGCCTGGGCAAGGCGGAGGGCGACATCGTCGACGAGTCCGGCACCAAGATCGGCACCCACGAGGGCGCCTACGGCTTCACCATCGGCCAGCGCAAGGGCCTGCGCATCGGCCACCCCGCCCCGGACGGCAAGCCGCGCTACGTCCTGGACATCTCCCCGGTGAACAACACGGTGACGGTCGGCCCGGCGGCGTCCCTGGACGTCGGGGCGCTGACGGCGATCAAGCCGCGCTGGTGCGGCGTCGCCCCGGCGGGCCCCGGCACGTACACCGCCCAGCTGCGCGCCCACGGCGGCGAGACCGGGGTGACGGCCGAGCTCGTCGGCGACGAGCTCCACGTCCGCTTCGCGGAGCCGGTCCGCGGCGTGGCCCCGGGCCAGGCGATCGTGCTCTACGACGGCACGCGCGTGGTCGGCTCGGCGACGATCGCGGCGACGGAGCGGGTGCGGGCGCAGAGCGCCTGAGGCACGGCGTCCCGGACGCCGGAGGCGGGGGTCGCTCACGAGCCCCCGCCTCCGGTCCCGGATCAGCGTCCGGGGGCAGCCCCCGGACCACAGCCCGGGATCAGTGCTCGATCGTCCGCAGGACGTTGGTGACCTCGCACTTGCCGCCGCTGTTCGGCGAGCCCGCCTTGGGGACGTACGGGGTGGAGACGTCGAGCGTGCTCGTCTTGCCCGGCATCACGTAGGGGATCGACGGGTTGCGGGTGGTGACGGTGCCGTCGGGGGCCGTGAACTTCACCGTGAGGCGGTAGGTGTACTTGAGCGTGGCGCTGCCGTTGGTGGCGCTGAGCTTCGCCGTGATGCCCAGGCGGTCGGTGTAGGCGCAGTCGTTGATCTTGACGTCGCGCATGGCGTCGTTGCGGCTGCTGCCCGTGCCGCCGATGGTGGTCGACGAGCCGCCCGTCGTGGAGTCGCCCGAGGTGCCGGACGTGGTGGTGCCGCCGGAGGTCGTACCGCCGGTCGTTCCGCCGCTCGTCGTGCTGCCGAACGTGCCGCCCGAGGAGTCGCCGCCGGTGGTGCCGCCGCTGGTCGACGAGCCGCCCGAGGAGGAGGAGCTGCTGCTGTGGCTGGAGCCGCCGCCGCAGCTGCCGCCGTGGTGTCCGCGGGCGCCCGTCAGGGCGACGACGACGAGTGCACTGACGGCGACCGTGCGGGCATGACGAAGCTTCACGCTGAGAACTCCCCCGTTGGAGTGGCTTGTTTTCGAAGTGGCTTGTTTGTGCGCTCGATTGACGAGCACACGTCACGCTAACAACGCCTTTACAGGCCGCCAAATCCAGGAGCGTTCTGTGACGCGGTCGCGACGGAACGGGTTCCGAACCAGAACGCGAGCTGGCCGAAAACAGGCCATAGGGGCCCCACCGGGGCGGGGCCCCCGCGGGCTCAGCCGATGCTGCGGACCGCCTCGGTGACCTCGCACTTGGCGCCGGTGGTGGAGGCCCCCGGCTTGGGGGTGTAGGGGGTCGCCACGTCGGCCGAGTCGGTGCGGCCGGGGCGGACGTAGGGGAGGGAGGGGGTCTGGGTGGCCAGGGGAGTGCCGTCGGGGGCCGTGAACTTGACGGTGACCTTGTACGTGAACGTCGCCGTCGCGCTGCCGTTGGTGGCGCTCAGCCGGGCCGTGATGCCCCGCTTCTCGGTGTATGCGCAATTGGAGATCTCGACGTCCTTGCGGGCGTCGCCGGCGGCGTCCTCGCTGGTCGAGGTGTCGGCGGTGGGCGTGGCCTCCGAGCCAGAGCCCTGCTCGCCCGAGTCGCCGCTGCAACCGCTCCCGCTCGCTCCGGTGAGGGCGATGACGGCGAATCCGGACACGGCGACGGCGCGGAGGTAACGAAGCTTCACTATGGCTGCTCTCAGTAAATTGCTGGAATGCGCCCGATGTGGGGGATTTGGGGGGCGTGTCGGCGGGGTCGCCGACGGGCCCCGTCACGTTAGACAGCCGGTCCACCCAAGGCCATACCGGCGGTAACACCGTGATGGGTTCGCGATACAACAGATCCCGAACCCTTACCGGGGGCCGGTTTAAACCCGTGCATAGCCTCCGACCCGCGTCTATGCGGCGTACCGTGGCGCTTATGAACATCACCGTCTTCTGCTCCGCCGCCGACCTCGACGACCGCTACACCGCACCGGCCCGCGAGTTCGCCGCCCTCATCGGCAAGGGCGGGCACACGCTGGTGTGGGGCGGGTCGGAGTCGGGGCTGATGAAGGTGATGGCCGACGGCGTGCAGGAGCACGGCGGGCGCCTGGTGGGGGTCACGGTGGAGTTCCTCGCCGCGAAGGCCCGCAAGAACGCCGACGAGATGCTGGTGACCGAGGACCTCGCCGCCCGCAAGGCGCAGTTGCTGGCGCGCGGCGACGCCGTCGTCGTCATGGTGGGCGGCACCGGCACCCTGGACGAGGCCACGGAGATCCTGGAGCTGAAGAAGCACGGGCTGCACGACAAGCCCGTGGTGCTGCTGAACGCGGCCGGCTTCTACGACGGTCTCAAGCAGCAGTTCCAGCGCATGGAGGCCGAGGGCTTCCTGCCGCTCCCCCTCACCGACCTGGTCTTCTTCGCGGAGGACGGCGTGGGGGCGATGACCTACCTGGAGGAGTCCGCAGGGGTGCGTTAGGGCAAGCTGGGGGCATGGCAACACATCTGATCACCGGTGCCGGCTCGGGAATCGGCGAGGCGGTCGCCCAGCGCCTGCACGAGCGCGGCGACGAACTGTGGCTCGTGGCGCGGGACGCGGGCCGGGCCAAGGACCTGGCCGCACGGTTCCCCGGCGCCCACACCCTCGTGGCCGACCTCGACACCCCCGACCGGCTCTCCTGGGCCCTCAGTCACCAGACCCTGCCCGACCGGCTCGACTCCCTCCTGCACATCGCCGGGATCTCGGACCTCGGCGCGGTCGGCGAACTGAGCACGAAGCGGTGGAACCGCACGCTCGCCGTCAACCTGGTCGCGCCCGCCGAGCTGACCCGCCTGCTCCTGCCGCAGCTGCGCATCTCCCGCGGCCACGTCGTCTTCCTCAACTCCGGTGCCGGGACGACCGCGCGCCCCGAGTGGGGCGCCTACGCCGCGAGCAAGCACGGCCTGAAGGCGCTGGCCGACTCCCTGCGCGGCGAGGAGCACACCCACGGCGTGCGCGTCACGAGCGTCTACCCCGGCCGCGTGGCCACGCCCATGCAGGCCGGCGTGCAGCAGCAGGAGGGCAACGCGTACACACCGGACAAGTGGATCGCCCCCTCGTCGGTGGCGGCCACCGTGCTGCTGGCCCTCGACCTGCCGCGCGACGCGGAGATCCACGACCTCTCCGTCCGTCCCGGGTACTCGGGAAGCTGAGCCGGAGGTCGCGGTCTCGTACCCTTCCTGGGTGAGCGAGAAGAACAGCAACCGCCCCCTGTGGGGCGCCGGGACCGCGACCGGCGTCGGCTCGATGCCCGGCGGCGACGCGCGCGAGGCCGCCAAGACCGTCACCGGGTCGCTGGAGACCCTGCCGCACCTGCCGGAGCTGCCCGCGCGCGGCCCCGGCGCCGACATGATCGGCCGGACCGCCGGCCTGCTCGTCGAGGTCTTCGCGCACGTCGAGCCCAGCGGCTGGCGGATCAGCGACCGGCCCGGCCGCGACACGCGCCGCGCCCGGTCCTGGCTGGGCGAGGACCTCGACGCCCTGGAGGAGTTCACCCAGGGGTACGAGGGACCGCTGAAGGTCTCCGCCGTCGGGCCGTGGACGCTGGCCGCCGCGCTGGAGCTGCGCGGCGGCGAGGCGGCGCTGAGCGACGCCGGAGCCTGCCGCGACCTCACGGCCTCCCTCGCCGAGGGCCTGCGGGCACACCTCGCGGAGGTCCGCCGCCGGATCCCGGGCGCCCGCGTCGTGCTGCAGCTGGACGAGCCGTCGCTGCCGGCCGTGCTGCGCGGGCAGGTCCGCACCGCCAGCGGCTACCGCACCCACCGGGCCGTCGACCGGGCCGTGGTGGAGGGCGCGCTGCGGGAGCTGGCGACCGTGGCGCAGGAGAGCCCCGGCGGGGCTCTCGTCGTGCACTCGTGCGCTCCCGGCGTCCCCTTCGCGCTGCTGCGCCGGGCCGGCGTCACGGGCGTCTCGTTCGATTTCTCGCTCCTCACCGAGCGTGAGGACGATGCGATCGGTGAGGCCGTCGAGGCGGGCACGACCCTCTTCGCGGGCGTGGTGCCCGGCGTGGACGGCCCATTGTCAGACCCTGCCGGTAGCGTCATGGGTGTCAGGACGCTGTGGCGCAGGCTGGGGCTGTCGCCGGGGACTCTCGCCGAGTCCGTGGTGGTCACTCCCTCGTGCGGGCTCGCGGGCGCTTCGCCCGCATATGCCCGTGCGGCCCTCGCGCACTGCGTCCGGGCGGCGAAATCACTCGCAGACAACCCTGAGTGACGGCGCTCATGGATCAACGGGAGGACGAGACGGTGGCTGTCGAACAGCAAGGCGAAGAGCTCGAAGCGCTCGCGGCACAGGCCGCGGTGCCCGCGAAGGCGCGGGAGAAGCACGCACTGCTGGCCGAGCAGGTCGAGGAGCACCGCTTCCGCTATTACGTCAAGGACGCCCCCGTCGTCAGCGACGCCGAGTTCGACACCCTCCTGCGCGAACTGGAGGCGCTGGAGGAGGAGTACCCGCAGCTGCGCACCCCCGACTCGCCCACCCAGAAGGTGGCGGGGGCGTACCAGACGGAGTTCACCTCCGTCGAGCACCGCGAGCGCATGCTCTCCCTCGACAACGCCTTCGACGACGAGGAGCTGGCCGCCTGGGCCGACCGCATCGCCAAGGACATCGGCGAGGGCGCCCGCTACCACTACCTGTGCGAGCTGAAGGTCGACGGCCTCGCCGTCAACCTGACGTACGAGAACGGCCGGCTCACCCGCGCCGCCACGCGCGGCGACGGCCGCACCGGCGAGGACATCACGCCGAACATCCGCACCATCGACGAGATCCCCGAGCGCCTCAAGGGCGACCGCATCCCCGCGCTCGTCGAGGTGCGCGGCGAGGTCTACTTCCCGATGGAGAAGTTCGAGGAGCTCAACGCCCGTCTGGTGGAGGCCGGCAAGGCCCCCTTCGCCAACCCCCGCAACGCCGCGGCCGGTTCGCTGCGCCAGAAGGACCCGCGCGTGACCGCCACCCGGCCCCTGCACATGGTGGTGCACGGCGTCGGCGCCCGCGAGGGCTTCGCCATCGACCGCCAGTCGCAGGCGTACGACCTGCTGCGCGAATGGGGCCTGCCGACCGCCGCGCACGCCCAGGTGGTCGACTCCCTCGACGACGTGCGGAAGTTCATCGCGCACTACGGCCAGCCCAAGGTCCGGCACTCCATGGAGCACGAGATCGACGGCGTCGTCGTCAAGCTCGACGAGATCCCCCTCCAGGGGCGCCTCGGCTCCACCGCGCGCGCCCCCCGCTGGGCCATCGCCTGGAAGTACCCGCCCGAGGAGGTCAACACCAAGCTCCTCGACATCCGCGTCGGCGTCGGCCGCACGGGCCGGGTGACCCCGCAGGCGGTCTTCGAGCCCGTCACCGTCGCCGGATCCGAGGTCGAGTTCGCCACCCTGCACAACCAGGAGGTCGTCAAGGCCAAGGGCGTCCTCATCGGCGACACCGTCGTCATCCGCAAGGCCGGCGACGTGATCCCCGAGGTCCTCGGCCCCGTGGTGGACCTGCGGGACGGCACCGAGCGGGAGTTCGTGATGCCCGCCGAGTGCCCGGAGTGCGGCACCGGGCTGCGCCCGATGAAGGAAGGGGACATCGACCTGCGGTGCCCCAACGCCCGCTCCTGCCCGGCCCAGATCCGTGAGCGGCTCTACTACCTGGTGGGCCGGGAGTGCCTCGACGTCGAGAACTTCGGCTACGTCGCGGCCACCGCCCTCACCCAGCCGCTGGAGCCCGCCACCCCGCCCATGGCGAACGAGGGCGACCTCTTCGGTCTGACGATCGAGGAGCTGCTGCCCATCAAGTCGTACGTGGTGGACCCGGACAGCGGCCTGCCCAAGCGCGACCCCAGGACCGGCGAGGCGAAGGTCGTCACCTTCTTCGCCAACCAGAAGGGTGAGCCGAAGAAGAACGCCCTGGCCATGCTGGAGAACATCCAGGCCGCCCGGCAGCGCCCGCTCGCCCGGATCATCAACGGGCTGTCCATCCGTCACGTGGGCCCCGTCGCCGCGGCCGCGCTGGCCCGGGAGTTCCGCTCGGTCGACCGCATCGCCGCGGCGAGCGAGGAGGAGCTCGCCGCCGTGGAGGGCGTCTCCGACACCATCGCCACCGCGGTCAAGGAGTGGTTCGCCGAGGACTGGCACCGCGAGATCATCGACAAGTGGCGGGCCGCCGGCGTCCGGATGGAGGAGGAGGCCGCCACGGACGAGGGACCGCGTCCGCTGGCCGGACTCACCGTCGTCGTCACCGGCACCCTCTCGGGCTACACCCGTGACGGTGCGAAGGAGGCGCTGCAGCAGCAGGGTGCGAAGGTGACCGGGTCGGTGTCGAAGAAGACGGACTTCGTGGTCGTCGGGGACAATCCCGGTTCGAAGTTCGACAAGGCGATGCAGCTGAAGGTCCCCGTGCTGGAAGAGGACGGCTTCGTCGTACTCCTGAACGAAGGGCCCGAGGCGGCGCGCGAGGCCGCCGTGCCCCAGGAGGTCACCCCCACGGAGTAATGCCCGCATAGTCAGTGGGCATTACCCCTACAGCGCATACCAGATGGCTGCAGAAGGCCGGATCGCATTCGGGCAACCGCTGCCGATCGCTGCCCGCCGTAGCCTTCTGCGCCCTACTGTTGAGATGTGCGCCTGCCGTGGCGCGGGCACCGCCGGCTGTGAGAGGGACGGGCATGAAACCCACCGACAGCGCCGAACCGGCATCGCGGCCGCGCCGGCTATCCCCGCCCGCGCTGCCCACGGTCTGCGTGGCCCTGGCCGCGCTGGCGTTCACCGTCGGGACGTTCCGCGCGCTCGTCACGGACCGGGCCCTCTTCCCCGGGGGCACCGTCGGCTGGTCGCTGGCGGCGCTCACCGGGCTCATCGTCGCCCATCTCGTCGCCCTCGGGCGCGACCGCTGGTGGGGCGGCACCGGATCCGGTGCCGCCCTCACCCTGGCCGTCCTCCTGCTCTACGGCTGGGTCCCCTCCGCCCTGACCAGCATCGCGGTCGTCACCCTGGTGGCCACCGCCCGGCGCCACCGATGGCGGCAGGCGTTACTGCACGGCGCGGTCGACATCCTCGGCATCGCCGCCGCCGGACTCGCCCTCGCCGCCTGCGGCGTCACCGCCGCCGTCGAGGACCCCTGGCTGCCCGACACCTGGCGGGCCTCCGCCGTCCCCAGGGTCGCCCTCGCCGCGTTCCTCTACCTCGCCGTCACGCGCGTCCTGCTCTGGTACTCCATGGCCCCGCGCGCCGCGCTGACCAGCATCGCCCGCACCGCCCTCATGCGGCAGGCCCTGGTCGGCGGCGCCCTCCTCGGCATCGCCCCGCTCATCGCCGTCGTCGCCGACCACGCGCCCCTGCTGCTGCCGCTCTTCGCGGTGCCCCTCATCGCCCTGGACTCCACGCTCTGGATCGCCCGCGCCCGCGCCGAGGAGCAGCTGCGCGACCCCCTCACCGGCCTGCCCAACCGCCAGTGGCTGCTGGAGCGCACCTGGACCGCCCTGGACGAGGCCGAGCGCGCCGGGGACCGCGCCGCGCTCGTCCTGATCGACCTCGACCGCTTCCGGTCCGTCAACGACACCCTCGGGCACCTCGCCGGCGACCGGCTGCTCCTCCAGATAGCCGAACGGCTGCGCCTCGCCCTCCCGCGCGACGCCGAGGCCGCCCGCCTCGGCGGCGACGAGTTCGCCGTGCTGCTGCCCACCGCCGACTCCCTCACCAGCGCCCAGCGGGTCGCCCGCGCGCTCGTCGCCGACCTCGGCTCGCCCCTCGACCTCGACGGACTCACCCTCGTCCTGGAGGCCAGCGCGGGCGTGGCCGTCTACCCCGACCACGCGCTCGACGCGGAAGGGCTCCTGCGCCGCGCCGACGTGGCGATGTACCAGGCCAAGCGCGACCGCAGCGGCGTCGAGGTCTACGAGGCCCGCCGCGACGGCAACACCCCCGACCGGCTCGGCCTGTTGGGCGACCTCCGGCGCGCCCTGGACGCCGGCGACGTCGAGCTGCACTACCAGCCCAAGGTCGGCTTCGACGGACACGTGGAGGGGCTGGAGGCGCTCGTGCGCTGGGTGCACCCCGAGCGGGGCAGGGTCTCGCCGGACGAGTTCATCGCCATCGCGGAGTCCTCCGGGCTCATGCCCCGGCTGACCGAGTACGTCCTGGAGACCGCCCTGTGCCAGGTCGCCAAGTGGCGGGCCATGGGCCTGGAGGTCCCGGTCGCCGTCAACGTCTCGCCGCGCGACGTCCACACCCCCGGCTTCGCCGGCTCGGTCGCCGCCCGGCTCGCCCGGCACGGCGTCCCCGCCGGGGCGCTGCAGCTGGAGATAACCGAACACGTCCTGCTGGAGGACCCCCAGCGGGCCGCGGACACCCTCGCCGGCCTGACCGGCCACGGCGTGAAGATGTCCCTCGACGACTTCGGGACGGGCTACTCCTCGCTCGTCCACCTGCGCCGGCTGCCGGTGAGCGAGCTCAAGATCGACCGTTCGTTCGTCGCCCGGCTCGCCATCGACAACGAGGACGCCGAGATCGTCCGGTGCACCCTCGACCTCGCCCATTCGCTCGGGCTCCTCGTCGTCGCCGAGGGCGTGGAGGACGACGAGACCTGGGAGCGGCTCCGCGACCTGGGGTGCGACGCGGTGCAGGGCTGGCTGGTGGCGGCCGCGATGCCGCCGGACGAGACGACGGCCTGGCTGCGGCTGCGCAACGAGTCCGGGTGGCGCCGGGAGCACGAGCCGCTGGCGGCCGCGGCGGCCGAAGCGGCCGAGGAGGACGCCGACCAGCCGGTGACGTGACGCGGACGGTGCGGCGGGCGGTGCTGCGGCCGGTGCGGCGCCCGGTTTTCCGGCCGGACAGGGCGAAGATGCAGGTGCCGCCGGGCAGAGATCCACGTGCCGCCGCGAAACCGTTTCGCAGGCACAGGCGGCGGCGCCATAGGATTGGGGCGAAAGCCGTACGCCCACCACCACCCACCCTTGAGGATCGCTGCATGCCTGGCATCACGCGCGAGGAGGTCGCCCACCTCGCCCGGCTGTCGCGTCTGGAGCTGAAGGCCGAAGAGCTCGACCACTTCGCCGAACAGCTCGACGTGATCATCGGCGCGGTCGCCCGCGTTTCCGATGTGGCCGACGAGGACGTCCCCCCGACCTCCCACCCGCTGCCCCTGACCAACGTCATGCGGCCGGACGAGGTCCGCCCGTCGCTGTCCCCCGAGGAGGCGCTCTCCGGCGCCCCCGCCCAGGAGCAGCAGCGTTTCAAGGTGCCGCAGATCCTGGGGGAGGACTGACCACATGACGGAGATCATCAAGCTCACCGCCGCCGAGATCGCCGCGAAGGTGGCCTCCGGCGAGCTCACGGCCGTCGAGGTCGCCGAGGCCCACCTGGCCCGCATCGACGCCGTCGACGAGAAGGTCCACGCCTTCCTGCACGTCGACCGCGAGGGCGCCCTCGCCCAGGCGCGCGAGGTCGACGCCAAGCGCGAGCGCGGCGAGAAGCTCGGCCCGCTGGCCGGCGTCCCGCTCGCCCTGAAGGACATCTTCACCACCAAGGGCGTCCCGACCACCGTCGGCTCCAAGATCCTCGAAGGCTGGATCCCGCCGTACGACGCGACGCTCACCAAGCGTCTGAAGGACGCCGACGTCGTCATCCTCGGCAAGACCAACATGGACGAGTTCGCCATGGGGTCCTCCACCGAGAACAGCGCCTACGGCCCCACCGGCAACCCCTGGGACCTCACCAAGATCCCCGGCGGCTCCGGCGGCGGCTCCTCCGCGGCGCTCGCCGCGTACCAGGCGCCCCTGGCCATCGGCACGGACACCGGCGGCTCCATCCGCCAGCCCGCCGCCGTCACCGGCACCGTCGGCGTCAAGCCCACCTACGGCGCGGTCTCCCGCTACGGCATGGTGGCCTTCTCGTCCTCCCTCGACCAGGGCGGCCCCTGTGCCCGCACGGTCCTGGACGCGGCCCTGCTGCACGAGGTCATCGCCGGCCACGACCCGCTGGACTCCACCTCCATCGACGCCCCGGTCCCGCCGGTCGTCGAGGCCGCCCGCAACGGCTCCGTCGCCGGCATGCGCGTCGGCGTCGTCAAGCAGTTCCGCGGCGAGGGCTACCAGGCCGGCGTCATCCAGCGCTTCGACGAGTCCGTGGAGCTCCTCAAGGAGCTCGGCGCCGAGATCGTCGAGCTGGACTGCCCGTCCTTCGACCTGGCGCTGGCCGCGTACTACCTCATCGCGCCGTCCGAGTGCTCCTCGAACCTGGCCCGCTTCGACGCCATGCGCTACGGCCTGCGCGTCGGCGACGACGGCACCCGCTCGGCCGAGGACGTCACCGCCCTGACCCGCGAGGCCGGCTTCGGCCCCGAGGTCAAGCGCCGCGTCATGCTCGGCACCTACGCGCTGAGCTCCGGCTACTACGACGCGTACTACGGCTCCGCGCAGAAGGTCCGCACGCTCATCTCGCGCGACTTCGACACGGCGTTCGAGCAGGTCGACGTGATCGTCTCGCCGACCACGCCGACCACCGCCTTCGCGATCGGCGAGCGCGCCGACGACCCGATGGCGATGTACCTCGCGGACCTGTGCACCATCCCGACCAACCTGGCGGGCAACTCCGCCATGTCGCTGCCCTGTGGCCTCGCGCCCGAGGACGGGCTGCCGGTCGGACTGCAGATCATCGCTCCCGCCATGAAGGACGACCGGCTCTACAAGGTCGGTGCCGCGGTCGAGGCCGCGTTCACCGAGCGCTGGGGCCACCCGATTCTCGAGGAGGCGCCGGCACTGTGAGCGACGCACACGCGGCCGCCGGGCCGCAGATGACCGCGAAAGCCGCACCTCTGCGCCGCGTGGGCGGAGAAGCGAACGAGGAGGCACGGTGAGCACCGACAAGAAGAGCGCGCTGACCAAGGCCAAGGGCTTCAAGAAGTCCAAGGCCGGCACGTACCTGTCCATCGGCACCACGCTGTTCGGTGCGATCAGCGTGGCCAAGCAGGCGAAGAAGGCGCGCGGCGAGCAGGACACCCTCCAGCTCGTGGACGCGGTCGTCTCCGCGGCCGCCATCGCCACCGGCGTCGCCCTGCTCGTCCGCGAGCTGCGCCGCATGAACAGCGACGACGTCCTCGCGGGCTGAGCCGGGACTGAGAGGTTAGTTTTCCGTGACCGTCACTGAACTGGTGTCGTACGAGGAGGCGCTTGCCACCTACGAGCCCGTCATGGGGCTTGAGGTGCACGTCGAGCTCGGCACCAAGACCAAGATGTTCTGTGGGTGCTCCACCGAGCTGGGCGCCGAGCCCAACTCGCAGACCTGCCCCACCTGCCTCGGCATGCCCGGCTCCCTGCCGGTCGTGAACGCCGTCGGCGTCGAGTCGGCCGTGAAGATCGGTCTCGCGCTGCACTGCGAGATCGCCGAGTGGTGCCGCTTCGCCCGGAAGAATTACTTCTATCCGGACATGCCGAAGAACTTCCAGACCTCCCAGTACGACGAGCCCATCGCCTTCAACGGCTATCTGGACGTCCAGCTGGAGGACGGCGAGGTCTTCCGCGTGGAGATCGAGCGCGCCCACATGGAGGAGGACACCGGCAAGTCCACGCACGTGGGCGGCGCCACCGGCCGCATCCACGGCGCCTCCCACTCCCTGCTGGACTACAACCGCGCCGGCATCCCCCTCATCGAGATCGTCACCAAGCCGATCACCGGTGCGGGCGAGCGCGCCCCCGAGGTCGCCAAGGCGTACGTCGCCGAGCTGCGCGAGCTCATCAAGGCGCTCGGCGTCTCCGAGGCCCGCATGGAGATGGGCCAGATGCGCTGCGACGTCAACCTCTCGCTGATGCCGAAGGGCGCCGAGAAGTTCGGCACCCGCAGCGAGACGAAGAACGTCAACTCGCTCCGCTCGGTCGAGCGCGCCGCGCGCTTCGAGATCCAGCGGCACGCGGCCGTGCTGTCCTCGGGCGGCACGATCCTGCAGGAGACCCGTCACTTCCACGAGGAGGACGGCTCCACGACGTCCGGCCGGATCAAGGAAGAGGCCGAGGACTACCGCTACTTCCCCGAGCCGGACCTGGTGCCGGTGGCCCCCTCCCGCGAGTGGGTCGAGGAGCTGCGGGCGGGCCTGCCCGAGCTGCCGCGCCTGCGCCGCAACCGGCTGCGCGAGGAGTGGGGCGTCTCGGCCCACGACATGCAGTCGATCCTCAACGCGGGCGCCGTCGACCTGATCGTCGCCACGATCGAGGCCGGTGCCGACGCCGCGTCCGCCCGCAAGTGGTGGATGGGCGAGCTGTCCCGCCGGGCCAACGAGGCCGGCACCGACCTCGCCGCGATGGAGATCACCCCCGAGCAGGTCGCCCGGGTGTGCGCGCTGGTCGCCGAGGGCTCCCTCAACGACAAGCTGGCCCGCCAGGTCATCGAGGGCGTGCTCGCGGGCGAGGGTGCCCCGGACGAGGTCGTCGAGAAGCGCGGCCTGAAGGTCGTCTCCGACGAGGGCGCGCTGGGCACGGCCGTGGACGAGGCCATCGCGGCCAACGCGGGCATCGCCGACAAGATCCGGGCCGGCAAGGTCGCGGCGGCGGGCGCGCTCGTCGGCGCGGTCATGAAGGCCACCCGGGGTCAGGCGGACGCGGCGCGCGTGCGCGAGCTGATCCTGGAGAAGCTGGGCGTCGAGGGCTGATTCCGGCCCCTCGGCATCCCGCCGTCAACGGCGGGCGATGGCCGTCCCTCTTCGGAGGGGCGGCCATCGGCCGTTCCCGGAGCCGTGGAAGAGCGGTCAGAGCGGTGGGAACCGGCCCGGGTCCGCCCGGGACGGTCTGAATTCGGCCATTGGTGTCCCACGCGCCGAAACGGTCCGGCATGATCCCGACAGCGGGCCGGTCCGCGTGCCCGCATGTGAATGCTGGGGGTAGGGACATGCGACGGGTGACAACGCGACTGGCGGCGCTCCTGCTGGCGGGCGCCGGGCTGGCGGTGACACTGCCGGCGGGCGCGGCGGTGGCGGCCGGGGCCCCGGCGGCTTCCGCGGCCTGCGCGGCCGACTGGGGGAGCCTGCCCAAGGTGAGCACGGCCACCGGCCACAAGCCGCTCCGGGACATCAGGACCGGTCGGCACGACTGCTACGACCGCATGGTCTTCGACGTCCTGGGCCCGGACACCGGGGCGCCGGTCGGCTACCGCGTGCAGTACGTCGACACGCTGCACCAGGACGGCTCCGGGGACGTCATCCCGGTCGGCGGCGGCGCCGTCCTGGAGGTCCGGGTGGCCGCCCCGAGCTACGACCCGGCCACGGGCAAGCCGGTCTACGACGGCAAGGCGGGCCTGCCGCTGCCCGGCGTGGACGTCAGCGGTTACCGGACGTTCCAGGACACCCGCTTCGCGGGCAGCTTCGAGGGCGACACGCAGGTCGGCCTCGGTGTGCGGGCGCGGCTGCCCTTCCGGGTGTTCCAGCAGGGCAACCACGTCGTCGTGGACGTCGCCCACACCTGGCGCGGCTTCCGCTGAGCCGTCACCGTCCGTCGGACCGGCACTACGGTAGGACATAATCCCGGGCGCACTGTGGTATAACCCACAAAACAGACAAAGGATCTTTTCGCGCTGCCACAGTGGGCGGCAGAAGGCCCTCAGCGGGCCTTCTGTCCCGTTGCTCAACCTTCCTCAGCGGTCGTCACCACGGGGTCATCCCGGCGAGACCGACGCGTTACCCGGGAAGCAGGTTATGACCTCACTTGCCCGGTGGTGCCTGCGCCGCCGCTTCGCCGTCATCGCCCTGTGGCTCGTGGTGCTGGCCGGTACGACCCTCGCGGCCACCGTCGCCGGCTCCGCGTACTCCGACGACTACCGCGTCCCCGGCACCGAGTCCTCCCGCGCGACGGCCCTGCTGGAGAAGGCGTTCCCCGGCCGCGGCGGCGACGACACCATCGTCTGGCACACCGACCGGGGCACCGTGCGCTCCGCCGAGGTCGAGCAGCGCATGACCGCCACCCTCCGCGAGATCGCCGCCCTGCCCGGCGTCGCCTCGGTGGACAGCCCGTACAGCGGCGGGCGCGGCAGCGCACAGATCAGCCCCGACCGGCACACCGCCTACGCCTCCCTCACCTTCGACGGCGCCACCGGCGACCCGGCCCCGGCCCGGGTCGAGAAGGTCGTCGAGACCGCCCGTGCGGCGGCGGACGGCAACCTCCACGTCGCGCTGGGCGGCAGCGGCATCGCCTCGTCCCAGGGGGCGAGCGGACACCTCAGCGAGATCATCGGCATCGCCGTGGCGGCGGTGGTCCTGCTGGTCGTCTTCGGCTCGCCCGCGGCGAGCGTGCTGCCGATCGCCACCGCCGTCGTCGGCGTGGGCACCGCCTCCATGGGCACCGTCCTGCTGGGCCACCTGATGAAGGTGGCCGATTTCGCCCCCATGCTGGGCACCCTGATCGGCCTCGGCGTGGGCATCGACTACGCCCTGTTCATCGTCACCCGGCACCGGCGCGGCCTCAAGCAGGGGCTGCCCGTGCCGCTCGCGGCCGAACGGGCCGTCGCCACCACCGGCCGGGCCGTCGTCTTCGCCGGCGGCACCGTCTGCGTGGCGCTGCTCGGCATGCTGATCCTGCGGCTGAGCTTCCTCAACGGCGTCGCCCTCGCGGCCTCGCTGACGGTCGTGCTGACCGTGGCCGCCTCCGTCACGCTGCTGCCCGCGCTGCTCGGCGTCATCGGCGAGCGCGCCCTCAGCCGCCGGGAGCGCCGCCTCCTGGCCGAGCACGGTCCCCGGCCGGAGACCCCCACCGGGCTGGCCGCCCGCTGGTCGGCGCTGATCGAGCGGCACCCCAAGCTGCTGGGCGCGCTCGCGGCGGCCGTCATGCTCGTGCTGGCCCTGCCGACGCTCTCGCTCCACCTGGGCACCTCCGACCAGGGCAACCAGCCCGCCTCCAGCACCACCCGCCAGGCGTACGACATGCTGGCCGGCGGCTTCGGGCCCGGGGTCAACGGGCCCCTGACGCTCGTGGCGCGGCTGGACAGCGCCGCCGACAGCCTGGCCTTCAACAAGCTCCCCGACACCCTGCGGCACACCCCGGGCGTCGCCTCCGTCACCCCCTCGGTCCTCAACGGCAGCGGTGACACCGGCGTCATCACCGTCGTCCCCACCACCTCGCCGCAGTCCCGGGCGACCAGCGAGCTCGTGGACCGGCTGCGGACGGAGGTCCTGCCCAAGGCCACCGGCGGCAGCGGCCCCGAGGTGCGCGTGGGCGGCATGACCGCGAGCTACGACGACTTCGCCGGCGTGATACTCGGCAAGCTCCCCGTCTTCGTGGGCACCGTCGTGGGCCTGGGCTGCCTGCTGCTCCTGCTGGCCTTCCGCAGCATCGGCATACCGCTGAAGGCCGCGGCGATGAACATCGCCGCCGTGGCGTCCTCCTTCGGCCTCATCGTGGCGGTCTTCCAGTGGGGCTGGGGCAGCGAGCTGCTCGGCCTGGGCGGCGCCGGTCCCGTCGAGCCCTTCCTGCCCGTGGTCATGGTCTCGGTGCTCTTCGGGCTGTCGATGGACTACCAGGTCTTCCTGGTCAGCCGGATGTACGAGGAGTGGCTGGCCACCCGTGACAACACGCGGGCCGTCCGCGTGGGCCTCGCCGAGACCAGCCGGGTGATCAACTCCGCGGCGGTCATCATGATCTCCGTCTTCCTGGCGTTCGTGCTCAGCGGCGACCGGGTGATCGCGATGTTCGGCATCGGCCTGGCCTCGGCCGTGGCCCTGGACGCGTTCGTCCTGCGCACGCTGCTGGTCCCGGCCCTGATGCACATGCTCGGCGGCGCCAACTGGTGGCTGCCGGCCTGGCTGGAACGGCTGCTGCCGCGCATCAGCATCGAGCCGCCGGAGGAGCCCGAGCCCGTGGTGCCGCTGCCGGCGCTGCCCGCGGTGCACCGCCCCGACCGAACGGACGAGCAGGCCGAAGCGGTACCGCTCGCCCGCTGACGGGCGTTCTTTCCGTCCCCGTGGCGGCCCCCGCGCCGCGCCGTCGGCCGAGGGGCCGGGCCGCGCCGGGCCGTCGGCCCGGCCAAGGGCGTCAGCCTGCGGCAGAGACGTCAGCCGCGGCGGGGGCGGATGACCACCTGGCCGGAGTCGAGGTCGATGGGGCCCTTGCCCGGGTCGCCGTCGTCGGCGTCGTCGCGGGTGAGCTCCAGCCGGTTGAGCTCCTCCTCCGTGTGCTTCCGGCCCGGTGCGAACACTTCCTCGAACACGTTGAACACGGCACGTCCCCTTCCGTCAGGTCACCTTCAGCCGCAGCAGCCGGTCGTCGCCGGCGGCCGGGCTGCCCCTGCCGTCGGTGTTGCTCGTCGTCAGCCACAGGCCGTCGTCCCCCAGGGGAACAACAGTCCGTAGCCGCCCGTAGTTCCCCTGCAGGAAGGGCCGGGGTTCGGCCGCGGCCGTGGCACCCCGCAGCGGGATGCGCCACAGCCGCTCGCCCCGCAGGCCGGCCATCCACAGGGAGCCGGCCGCGTAGGCCAGCCCGCTCGGCGAGGCGTCGGCCGTCCGCCACTGCACCACCGGGTCCTTCAGGCCCGGCCGGTGCGCCGTGCCCTCGGCCTGCGGCCAGCCGTAGTTCCCGCCGGGCTCCACCACGTTGAGCTCGTCCCACGTGTCCTGGCCGAACTCCGACGCCCACAGCCGCCGCTCCGCGTCCCACGCCAGCCCCTGCACGTTGCGGTGCCCGTAGCTGTAGACCACGGAGCCGGGGTCGGGATTGCCGGGCGCGGGCCGGCCCTCGGGGGTCAGGCGCAGGATCTTGCCGCCCAGGGAGGCCCGGTCCTGGGCCAGGCCGCGCCGGCCGCTCTCGCCCGTACCGGCGTAGAGCATCCCGTCGGGGCCGAAGGCGATGCGGCCGCCGTTGTGCACCGTCCCCTTCGGGATGCCGCGCAGGACCACCGCCGGCGCGCCCAGCCGCCGGCCCTCCGGCGCCCCCTCGTCGACCGGCATGCGGACGATGCGGTTGTCGGAGCCGGTGGTGACGTAGGCGTACAGCAGGTGGTCGGTGGGGTAGCGGGGCGACGCGGCGAGGCCCAGCAGGCCGCCCTCGCCGGCCGCGGCGACGTCCGGCACCGTGCCCAGCGGTGCCCGCCGGCCGCCGTCCGCCCCGACGCGTACGACCGTGCCCGTGTCGCGCGAGCCGATCAGCAGGTCACCGCCGGGCAGCGGGGCCACGCCCCAGGGCGATGCGAGCCGGGTGGCGGCCGTGGCGACGACCTCGGCGGAGCCCCGGGCGGAGCCCGCCGAGGGGGTGGGTGCGCCGGCGCGCGAGGAGGAGGGGGCCGGGCCCCGGGAGGGTGAACCGCCGGAACAGCCCGTGACGATCAGCAGCGCGGACACGGCCAGTACGGCGGTGGCGGTCGGGCGTCGCACGAGGGGTCTCCTCTCGCGGGAGCGGATCACCCCTCCTTGATACACCCCGCCACCGACACCGCCCCCGGTCCCACGACCCCGTCGCGCGACTCAGTCCCACGATCCGATCGCGCCGGGCAGCGCCGCGATCTCGGCCAAGTCCTGCACCGTCAGCCGCAGTCCGGCGGCCTCGGCGTTCTGCACGGCCCAGCGCGCCTTCTTCGTCCCCGGCACCGGCACCACGTGCCGCCCCTGGGCCAGCGCCCAGGCCAGGGCGACCTGGGCGGCCGTGGCGCCGTGGCGGTCGGCGACGCGCCGCAGCCCGGCCACTATCGGCTGGTTGGCGGCCATCATGTCCGCGGTGAAGCGGGGGTGACGCGCCCGGATGTCCTCCGGTTCGAACCCCTGTCCCGGGGTGAGCGTGCCGCTGAGGAAACCGTTCCCCAGGGGCATCGCGGCCAGCAGCCCCACCCCGCGCGAGGCGCACCACGGCACCAGCCGGTCCAGCGCCTCCCGCGACCAGACCGACAGCTCGGCCTGGACGCAGCTGACCGGGAAGACCTGCTGCACCCGTTCCAGCTGGCGGATCGTGGTGTCGTACATCCCCGGTCCCGCCCCGGCCGCGGCGCCGTACCGGCGCCGGGCCCGGGCGCCGATCGCGCACCACCCCAGGGCCCGGACCTTGCCCGCGGACACCAGCTCGGCCATCGCCCCCCAGGTCTCCTCCACGGGCACCTCCGGGTCGGGGCGGTGCAATTGGTAAAGGTCGATGACGTCGGTCTGCAGGCGCCGCAGCGAGGCGTCGCAGGCACGTTTCACATAGCCCGGCCGGCCGTTGGCGACGATGTGCTGCTCACCCACCAGCAGCCCGCACTTGGTCGATATGAACGCCTCCGAGCGCCGCTCCCGCAACACCCGCCCCACCAGCAACTCATTGGTGAACGGCCCGTACATGTCGGCGGTGTCCAGCAGCGTGGCCCCGGCGTCCAGGGCCGCGTGGACGGTGCGCAGCGCGGTCTCGCCGCTCTGCTGGGAGGCGCTGTACGCCCAGTGCATCGGCATGCACCCGAGGCCGATCGCACCCACTTCGAGCGCCGTCGCACCGATTGTCCTGCGCTCCACCGGCCGTACCCCTCCCGTTCCTCGGCCCCAAAACTAACCTCTGCCACTGAGGTCACTTCGCATAGCCTCCAGACATGAGCGCAGATCACAGCGGTTCCCAGCGACCCCTCGCCTGGCTGCCGATCCGTCCCGAGGAGATCGACGGCCTGCCCGGGGGCCTGGAGTACGCCCACTGGGACGGCGGTCCCGACTTCCCCACCGATCCGGCGCGCTGCGCCTTCTACGTCGTGCCCTACATGAAGGGCGCCGCCGTGGAGACGCGCCCGCTGCCCGCGATGACGGGCGTGCGCGTCGTCCAGGCGCTGACCGCCGGCGTGGACGACCTGCTGCCCGAGGTGGGGCGGCTGCCCTCCGGCGCACGGCTGTGCAACGCCCGCGGACTGCACGACGCGAGCACCGCCGAGCTGGCCCTGACGCTCGTCCTCGCCGCCCTGCGCGGCGTCCCCGGCTTCGTCCGGGCCCAGGACGCGGGGGAGTGGCGGCCGTCCTTCCGGCCGGCGCTCGCCGACAAGTCGGTGCTCCTCGTCGGCTACGGCTCGATCGGCGCCGCCATCGAGGACCGGCTCGTTCCCTTTGAATGCGCGCGGGTTGTGCGCGTCGCGCGCTCTCCGCGCACGGCAGCACGCGGGCCGGTCCATCCCGTGACGGCCCTGCCGGAACTGCTGCCCGACGCCGACGTGGTGATCCTCGCGACGCCGCTCACCCCGGAGACCACGGGCCTCGTGGACACCGCCTTCCTCGCCCGCATGAAGGACGGCGCGCTCCTGGTGAACGTCGCCCGCGGCAAGGTCGTGGACACCGAGGCGCTCCTGGCCGAGCTGGAGAGCGGCCGGCTGCTGGCCGCACTGGACGTGACGGACCCCGAACCGCTGCCCGCCGGCCACCCGCTGTGGAAGGCCCCGGGAGTCCTCGTCACGCCCCATGTGGGCGGCCCCTCCTCGGCGTTCCTGCCCCGCGCCAAGGCCCTCCTGCGAGATCAACTGACCAGATTCGCACTGGACGAGCCTCTGCGGAATGTCGTAGCCACTGCCGTCTGATACCACGTAGAGGCACCATTTGGCTGCGCTGTGTATCCGTAATCCGGTAGCTAGTTACGCTATGTATATGAGCTATGTCCCTGAGTGACGACTCTGGTGTATCGTCCCGACGGGGGCTGCTCCGCGCACCGTACGGGCGCAGCGAAGTACCGGAACTCAAGGGGGGCGACGGGCGATGCACGGCCAATGGACGATCTACCCGACGCGGCTCAAGCACCGACCGCGACCGCACGGCGCGGCGACCCCGGCCCGAAGGCTCCCGAGGACCGGCGGCCCGTTCAGGGCGGCGGCGCGGTGAGCGCGCCCGGAGCGGCCCTGACCCGCCGGCCGGCCCAGGCCGGCGGCCCGGGCGTGTTCCCGCAGCTGTTCCTCGCCGTCGTCTGCGGCGGCTACGCCACCGGCGCGGTCTTCGGCTGGGGCTCGGCCGAGCTGGCCACCACCATGGGCGACTTCGGCCTCAGCGGCGCCGCCGGGCTCGCCGCCGCCTCCTGCTTCTGGTACGGCCGCACCCGCAGCACCCGCTTCCGGCCCGCCTGGCTGCTGTTCGCCGCCTCCTCCGCCATGGCCGGCTTCGGCAACTTCGTCTGGGGCTGGTACGAGGTCGTCCTGGGCCGGCACGTGCCGAGCCCCTCGCCGGCCGACTTCTGCTTCCTGCTGTTCGCACCGCCCGCCATCATCGGCCTGCTGGTGCTCGCCCGCCGCCCGGTCACCCGCGCCGGCTGGGTCTGCCTGGCGCTGGACTCCTGGCTGATCGGCGGCTCGCTGCTGACGCTCTCCTGGAGCCTGGCCCTCGCTCACACCGCGCACTTCGCGGGCGAGACCGTCGCCCACGCCGCGCTCTCCCTCGCCTACCCGCTGCTGGACATCGTCCTGGTGTCCATGGTGCTGGCGCTGCACTTCAAGCGCTCGTCCGCCAACCGCTCCGCCATCAACACCGCCATCGCGGCCCTCGCCCTGACGGTCCTGTGCGACGCGCTGTTCACCTCGCCGCTGCTGCGCGAGCACTACCGCTCGGGGCAGATCCTCGACGCGGGCTGGTTCGCCGGCTACATGCTCATGGCGTACGCCCCCTGGGTGGCACGGGAGGAGGGCGAGGAGACCCTCGCCCGGCGCGGCCGGAGCGTGCCGCAGGCCGGCCGGCCCATCGCCGGCTCCCTCGCCGCCCTCACCCCGTACCTGGCCGCCGCCGTCTGCACCCTGGGCATCCTGTACAACGTCCTGGACGGCCACCACGTCGACAGGGTCGTGCTGTTCACGGGCTGCACGGTCGTCCTGGCGCTCGTCGTCCGCCAGGGCATCATGCTGCTGGACAACATCTCCCTCACCCAGGAGCTGGCCCAGAAGGAGAACCACTTCCGCTCCCTGGTGCAGGGCTCCAGCGACGTCATCATGATCGCCGCACCCACCGGCATACTGCGCTACGTCAGCCCGGCCGCCGCCGGGGTCTACGGCCGCGACGCCGAGGAGCTCGTCGGCTCCGAACTGGCCACGCTCATCCACCCCGAGGACCTCGGCCGCGTCGTCCACGAGGTGCGCCGCTTCCTCGCGGCCCCGCCCGCGGAGGAGCCCACCACGCGCATCGAGTGCCGCTTCCGCTCCGGCAGCGGCGAGTGGCTCAACGTCGAGTCCACCGTCAACCGCCACCACGGCGGTCTGATCTTCAACAGCCGTGACGTCACCGAACGCGTCCGTCTGCAGGCCCAGTTGCAGCACACCGCCGAGCACGACCCGCTCACCGACCTGCCCAACCGCGCCCTGTTCACCCGGCGCGTCCAGCAGGCCCTCGCCGGCCGCAGAGTCACCGACGCCGGCACCGCCGTGCTCTTCATCGACCTCGACGGCTTCAAGGCCGTCAACGACACCGTCGGCCACCAGGCCGGCGACGAACTGCTGGTCCAGGCCGCCCGCCGGCTCCAGGACTCGGTGCGCGCCGGCGACTCCACCGCCCGCTTCGGCGGCGACGAGTTCGCCGCGCTCATCATCGGCGACGGCACCCGCGACGCCGCCGTCCGCGAGTACCGCATCCTGGAGATCGCCGACCGGCTGCGCGTCACCCTCTCCCAGCCCTACCTGGTCGAGGGCGGCACCGAGGTCCGCGTCGCCGCCAGCATCGGCGTGGCCTTCGCCGAGCCGGACATCACCCCCGGCACCCTCATGCGCAACGCCGACCTGGCCATGTACCGCGCCAAGCAGGCCGGCAAGGGCCGCGTCGAGCTGTACGCACCGCAGATGCAGGCCGACGTCGTGCGCCGCACCGAGCTCGCCAGCCGGCTGCGCACCGCCCTGCACGACGGCGAGTTCGCCCTGCTGCACCAGCCCGTCGTCGAGCTGGCCACCGGCCGCATCACCGCCGTCTCCGCGCAGGCCCGCTGGCGCTCCGCCCAGGGCATCCTCTTCACCCCCGACGAGTTCCTGCGGGTGGCCGAGATGGACCGCGGTGACGAGAGCGCCCGCACCGCCGAGCTCGGCCGCTGGACGCTGGAGAGGGCCGTCGAGCAGGCCGACCGGCGCCGCCGCGCGGGCCACACCGTGCCCGTCTACGTCCGCCTGTCCGCCGCCCGCCTCCTGGACAAGTCGCTGCCGCCCAAGAACATCGAGGCGATCGTGCTCCGCCACGGCCTGCCCGCGGGCTCCCTGGTCCTGGAGCTCTCCGGCAGCGACCCGCGCATCCCCCTCGACGAGCTCGAACGGCGGCTGGCCTCGCTGCGCCGCTTCGGTGTGCGCATCGCGCTCGACGGCTTCGGCAGCGGATACGCCGCCATGAGCGCCCTGCGCCGGCTCCCCATCGACGTCCTCAAGCTCGACCGGGGCCTGGTCGAAGGGGTCGCCGACTCCGCCCGGCTGCACAAGATCACCGCAGGACTGCTGCGGATCGCCGGCGACCTCGGCATGCTCTCCGTCGCCGACGGCGTCGACGAGCCCGAGCAGGCCCGTGCCCTGCTCGCCATGGGCTGCACCCACGGCCAGGGCGCCGCCTTCGCCGGAGCGCTCGACGAAGCCCGGCTGCAGCACGCCCTCGACAGCGGCCCCTACACCCTTCCGAGTGAAGCCCCCGGGGGCGGTCGCGAGGTGCTCGTCGGGGGCGCACTGCCCGTACGATCCGGAGCGGTGGGCGGTGCGGGAGCCCTCGCACATGCTCCATTGCGCTCAAATAATGAGACGCCCGTCCCACCCACTTGACACTTCAGGTGCCCCGGAGGGAGGGTCGTTTTCATGCGCACCCGAATTCTCGTACTTGGAAAGCGCGTCGGCTGAAGCAGGCCCATGAAGTCCTGCTGACCACACCGGCGCGCTCCCCTCGCTTGCCTCACGGCACGAGGGGTTTTTTGTTGCACTGACACCCATCGAAGTCGCACTGACACCCCTCGAACACCCGTCGAAACCGTCGAATCCGAAGCCTTCGAGAAGAGAATGTCGATGACAGAGCAGGCCACCGGGGCCCATCATCATCCGCAGCCGCGGCCCCGAAGCGGCGGGGCGCAGCAGCCCGCCATCGTCGAGCAGCACCTCACCGGTGCGCAGTCCCTCATCCGTTCCCTGGAAGAGGTAGGGGCCGACACCGTCTTCGGCATCCCCGGCGGCGCGATCCTCCCCGCCTACGACCCGATGATGGACTCCTCGAAGGTCCGCCACATCCTCGTCCGCCACGAGCAGGGCGCCGGCCACGCGGCCACCGGCTACGCGCAGGCCACCGGCAAGGTCGGCGTCTGCATGGCCACCTCGGGCCCGGGTGCGACGAACCTCGTCACCCCCATCGCCGACGCCCACATGGACTCGGTGCCGCTGGTCGCGATCACCGGGCAGGTGTCGTCCAAGTCGATCGGCACGGACGCCTTCCAGGAGGCGGACATCTGCGGCATCACCATGCCGATCACCAAGCACAACTGGCTGGTCACCGACCCCGCCGAGATCCCGCGCACCATCGCCGAGGCGTTCCACGTCGCCTCCACCGGCCGCCCCGGCCCGGTGCTGGTCGACATCGCCAAGGACGCCCTCCAGGCGCGTACGACCTTCGTCTGGCCGCCCCAGACCGACCTGCCCGGCTACCGCCCGGTGACCAAGCCGCACGCCAAGCAGATCCGCGAGGCGGCCAAGCTGATCACCCAGGCCCGGCGCCCGGTCCTCTACGTCGGCGGCGGCGTGCTCAAGGCCAAGGCCACCGCCGAGCTCAAGGTCTTCGCCGAGCTGACCGGCGCCCCCGTCACCACCACCCTCATGGCCCTGGGCGCCTTCCCCGACAGCCACCCGCTGCACCTGGGCATGCCCGGCATGCACGGCTCGGTCGCCGCGGTCACCGCGCTGCAGAAGGCCGACCTGATCATCGCCCTCGGCGCCCGCTTCGACGACCGCGTCACCGGCAAGCTGGACTCCTTCGCCCCCTACGCCAAGATCGTCCATGCGGACATCGACCCGGCGGAGATCGGCAAGAACCGCACCGCCGACGTCCCGATCGTGGGTGACGCCCGCGAGGTCCTGGCCGACCTGATCGTCGCCGTCCAGGCCGAGCACGCGGACGGCCACACCGGCGACTACACCGAGTGGTGGGCGGACCTCAGCCGCTGGCGCGACACCTACCCCCTGGGCTACGACCAGCCCGAGGACGGCAGCCTCTCCCCGCAGCAGGTCATCCAGCGCATCGGGGAGCTCGCGCCCGAGAACACCATCTACACCGCCGGTGTCGGCCAGCACCAGATGTGGGCCGCGCACTTCATCCGCTACGAGCAGCCGCAGACCTGGCTCAACTCCGGCGGCGCCGGGACCATGGGCTACGCCGTGCCCGCCGCCATGGGCGCCAAGGCCGGCCGGCCGGACAGCACCGTGTGGGCCGTCGACGGCGACGGCTGCTTCCAGATGACCAATCAGGAACTGGTCACCTGCGCGCTGAACAACATCCCCATCAAGGTCGCCATCATCAACAACGGCGCCCTGGGCATGGTCCGGCAGTGGCAGACGCTCTTCTACAACCAGCGCTACTCCAACACCGTCCTGCACTCCGGCCCGGAGTCGGACGGCAAGGAGGCCGCCGCCGGCACCCGCGTCCCCGACTTCGTCAAGCTCGCCGACGCCATGGGCTGCGTCGGGCTGCGCTGCGAGGACCCCGCCGACCTGGACAAGGTCATCGCCGAGGCCAACGCCATCAACGACCGGCCCGTCGTGGTCGACTTCATCGTCCACCAGGACGCCATGGTCTGGCCGATGGTCGCCGCCGGCACCTCCAACGACGAGATCCTCGCGGCTCGTGGCGTGCGCCCGGACTTCGACGGCATCGACGACGACTGACCGCCACCGACTTCGAGACGAGAGGCTCCCAGGCCATCCCATGACCAAGCACACGCTCTCCGTCCTGGTGGAGAACACCCCCGGCATCCTCACCAGAGTCGCCGCGCTGTTCTCCCGCCGCGGTTTCAACATCGACTCCCTCGCCGTCGGGGTCACCGAGCACCCCGACATCTCCCGCATCACGATCGTCGTCAACGTCGAGACGCTGCCGCTGGAGCAGGTCACCAAGCAGCTCAACAAGCTCGTCAACGTGCTGAAGATCGTCGAGCTGGAGGAGAGCGCCGCCATCCAGCGCGAACTCGTCCTGGTGAAGGTCCGCGCCGACAACGAGACCCGCTCCCAGATCGTCGAGATCGTCCAGCTCTTCCGCGCCAAGACCGTCGACGTCTCCCCGGAGGCCGTCACCATCGAGGCGACCGGCGGCAGCGACAAGCTCGGCGCCATGCTCAAGATGCTGGAGCCGTTCGGCATCAAGGAGCTGGTGCAGTCCGGGACGATCGCCATAGGGCGCGGCGCGCGGTCCATCACCGACCGCAGCCTGCGCGCCCTCGACCGCTCGGCCTGACCGCCCTGCGTGCCGCCGCCCGCGGCCGCGCGCGGCGGCACCCCTCACCCTTCCCGCACCCCGCCCGTCATACGGTGGGACGTAACACCGGACACACCGGAAACAAGGAGATATCCCCAGTGGCTGCCGAGCTCTTCTACGACAACGACGCCGACCTCTCCATCATCCAGGGCCGCAAGGTCGCGGTCCTCGGCTACGGCAGCCAGGGCCACGCCCACGCGCTGTCGCTGCGGGACTCGGGCGTCGACGTCCGCGTGGGCCTCCACGAGGGCTCCACGTCCCGCCAGAAGGCCGAGGAGCAGGGCCTGCGCGTCGTCACGCCCGCCGAGGCCGCGGCCGAGGCCGACGTCATCATGGTCCTCGTGCCGGACCCGATCCAGGCCAAGGTCTACGAGGAGTCCGTCAAGGACAACCTCAAGGACGGCGACGCCCTCTTCTTCGGCCACGGCTTCAACATCCGCTTCGGCTTCATCAAGCCCCCGGCCGGTGTCGACGTCTGCATGGTCGCCCCCAAGGGCCCGGGCCACCTGGTGCGCCGTCAGTACGAGGAGGGCCGCGGCGTTCCCTGCATCGCCGCCGTCGAGCAGGACGCCTCCGGCAACGCCTTCGCGCTGGCCCTCTCCTACGCCAAGGCCATCGGCGGCACCCGCGCCGGCGTCATCAAGACCACCTTCACCGAGGAGACCGAGACCGACCTCTTCGGCGAGCAGGCCGTCCTGTGCGGCGGCGCCTCGGCGCTGGTCAAGGCGGGCTTCGAGACCCTCGTCGAGGCCGGGTACCAGCCCGAGATCGCCTACTTCGAGTGCCTCCACGAGCTGAAGCTCATCGTCGACCTCATGTACGAGGGCGGCCTGGAGAAGATGCGCTGGTCCGTCTCCGAGACCGCCGAGTGGGGCGACTACGTCACCGGCCCGCGCATCGTCACCGACGCGACCAAGGCCGAGATGAAGAAGGTCCTCGGCGAGATCCAGGACGGCACCTTCGCCAACAACTGGATGAAGGAGTACCAGGAGGGCCTGCCGAAGTACAACGAGTACAAGAAGGCCGACGAGGACCACCTGCTGGAGACCACCGGCAAGAAGCTGCGCAAGCTGATGAGCTGGGTCGACGACAAGGAGTAGTCCGCCGTCCGGGCCCCGGGGCACACCCCGGGGCCCGCATCCGTCCCGCCGTGTCCGTCGTGTCCAGACCCCGGCGGGTGACGTTTCCGCAACGGCCCGGAGCCCGGCCGGGACACCCCGATACACTGCGGAGCACAACGCGTCAGGCTCACAGCGTCGTGCGTCTTCCACGCGGCTGCCCCCTTCACCGCCTTCGGCCGTCGGGACGGCCGTCCGCGAAGTTAGTGAGGACTGAGACCCCGTGAGCCCTGCTTCGTCTCGTAAACCCGTCGTACTCATCGCCGAAGAGCTGTCGCCCGCCACCGTCGACGCCCTGGGTCCCGACTTCGAGATCCGGCACTGCAACGGGGCCGACCGCTCCGCGCTGCTGCCCGCGGTCGCCGACGTCGACGCCATCCTCGTGCGCTCCGCCACCCGGATCGACGCCGAGGTGGTCGCGGCCGCCCGGAAGCTGCGCGTCGTCGCCCGGGCCGGCGTCGGTCTCGACAACGTCGACGTCTCCGCCGCCACCAAGGCCGGCGTCATGGTCGTCAACGCGCCCACGTCCAACATCGTCACCGCCGCCGAGCTGGCCTGCGGCCTGCTGATCGCCACGGCCCGCAACATCCCGCAGGCCAACTCCGCGCTGAAGAACGGCGAGTGGAAGCGCTCGAAGTACACCGGCGTCGAGCTGAGCGAGAAGGTCCTCGGCGTCGTCGGCCTGGGCCGCATCGGCGTCCTCGTCGCCCAGCGGATGTCCGCCTTCGGCATGAAGGTCGTCGCCTACGACCCGTACGTGCAGCCGGCGCGCGCCGCCCAGATGGGCGTCAAGCTGCTGACGCTCGACGAGCTGCTCCAGGCCGCCGACTTCATCACCGTGCACCTGCCCAAGACGCCCGAGACGATCGGCCTCATCGGCGACGACGCGCTGCACAAGGTCAAGCCGTCCGTGCGCATCGTCAACGCCGCGCGCGGCGGCATCGTCGACGAGGCCGCCCTGGCCACCGCCCTGAAGGAGGGCCGGGTCGCCGCCGCCGGTCTCGACGTGTACGCGTCCGAGCCGTGCACCGACTCGCCGCTGTTCGAGTTCGACAACGTCGTGGCCACCCCGCACCTGGGCGCCTCCACCGGCGAGGCCCAGGAGAAGGCCGGCATCGCCGTCGCCAAGTCCGTGCGGCTCGCACTGGCCGGCGAGCTGGTGCCGGACGCGGTCAACGTCCAGGGCGGCGTCATCGCCGAGGACGTCAAGCCGGGGCTGCCGCTGGCCGAGAAGCTCGGCCGGATCTTCACCGCCCTGGCGGGCGAGGTGGCGGTGCGGCTGGACGTCGAGGTCTACGGCGAGATCACGCAGCACGACGTGAAGGTCCTCGAACTCTCCGCGCTCAAGGGCGTGTTCGAGGACGTCGTCGACGAGACCGTCTCGTACGTGAACGCCCCGCTGTTCGCGCAGGAGCGTGGCGTCGAGGTCCGGCTGACCACGGGCTCGGAGTCGCCGGACCACCGCAACGTCGTCACCGTGCGCGGCACGCTGTCCGGCGGTGGCGAGGTCTCCATCTCCGGCACGCTGGCCGGTCCGAAGAACCTGCAGAAGATCGTCGCGGTCGGCGACCACGACGTGGACCTCGCCCTCGCCGAGCACATGGCCTTCCTGCGCTACGAGGACCGTCCGGGCGTCGTCGGCACGCTGGGCCGGATCCTGGGCGAGGCCGGCATCAACATCGCCGGCATGCAGGTCTCGCGGGCGACGGAGGGCGGCGAGGCCCTGGTGGCCCTGACCGTCGACGAGTCCGTGCCGCCGGCCGTCCTCGCGGAGATCGCCGCGGAGATCGGGGCCACGTCGGCCCGGGCCGTCAACCTGACGGACTGAGCTCCGGGTCCCTGACGGCCGCGAGCCCCGGACCCCGGCGGGTCCGGAGGGCGGCCGCCGAGGCGGGAAGGCGAGCGGCGCCCCCGGCCGGTTGGCCGGGGGCGCCGCTCGTGGTCTTTCAGGACCGGGCCGGAGCCGGCTCCGGGGTGACCGGCCCGTCGGTGGCCGTGGTCGTGTCCCCGCTGCGCACGCCCCGCAGGGTGGTCACCGCGAGGAGCGCTGCCAGGGCCAGGAGGACGGCGCCCCCGACGGAGGCGACGGCCATGCCGTGAGTGAACGCCTCCCGCGCCGCGCCGAGCACCGCCCCGCCGGTACGGGCCGGCAGGTGCGCCGCGACCCCGACGGCTCCGCCGAGCGTCTCGCGCACCGTCTCCAGCGCGTCGTGCGGCAGGTCCGACGGCATCGTGTCCGTCACGTCGCGGCGGTAGACCGCGGTGCCGACGCTGCCGAAGACCGCCATGCCGAGGGCGTTGCCGAACTCCTGGCCGGTCTCCAGCAGCGCGGCGGCCGAACCGGCCTTCTCCGGCGGGGCGGTGGCCAGGGCCATGTCCGACGCGGGGGCCATGACGGTGACGATGCCGCAGCAGATCAGGGCGGCGCCGGTCAGGGCCAGGGCCAGGGAGTCGGTGTCCGACAGGGCGAGCACGCCGTAGCCGGCGGCGCCGACGAGGAAGCCGGCGGCGATGACCAGGGCCTTGTCCGCCTTCTGGGCGGCGGTGGTCGCCAGCGGGGCGACGGCGGCCACCGCCAGCGACGGCAGCAGGCCCCACAGGGCGGCGTCCAGGGGGCTCTTGCCGAGCACGCTCTGGAGGTACTGCGTCGTGAAGTAGGCCGAGCCCATCATGCCGACCGAGGCGACGGTGTTGACGGTGACGCCGATGCCGAAGCCACGCTTCCGGAAGAGCTCCCGGCTGATCATGGCGTCGCGCCGGGTGCGCTGGCGGCGTACGAAGAACCAGCCGACGACCAGGCCCGCGGCCACGCACGCGGTGGACGGCAGGGTGAACCCGTCGGCCGCCGTCTGCTTCAGCCCGTAGACCACCGGCAGGACGGCCCCCATCGACAGCGGGACGCTCAGCAGGTCGAAGGCGCCCGGAGCGGGGTCCTTGAACTCGGGGACGAGGACGGGCACGAGGACGAGCAGCAGCACCATGGCCGGCACGTTGATCAGGAAGACCGAGCCCCACCAGAAGTGCTCCAGCAGCACGCCGCCCACCACGGACCCCAGGGCGATGCCGCCCGCCATGGCGCCGGACCAGATGCCGACGGCCCTGCTGCGCTGCCGGTCGTTGCGGAACATGTTGCGCACCAGCGCCATCGTCGAGGGCATCAGCGTCGCGCCGCCGATGCCGAGCACCGCGCGGGCCGCGACGAGCGTCTCGGCGTCCCGTGCGTACGCGGCCGCCACGGACGCCGCCCCGAAGGCCGCCGCGCCGAAGAGCAGCAGTTTCCGGCGGCCGATCCGGTCGCCCAGCGAACCCATCGTGATCAGCAGCCCGGCGAGGGCGAAGGCGTAGACATCGAAGATCCACAGCTGCTGCGTGCCGGTGACCCGGAGGTCCTCGCTGATCACGGGCACGGCGTAGAAGAGGACCGAGACGTCCATGGAGACCAGGAGGAGGGGCAGCAGGAGGACGACGAAGGCCGTCCACTCCCTGCGCCCGGCGAGGGGTGCGCTGGGGTTCGTCATGCCGAGGAATATACGGGCGTCTTAAACGTTTGTCTAGAACGCTCGTATAAGACGGCCGTCTGGAACGTCCGTACAGGGCGCGCTAGGGTGCCGGTATGGGACACCGGGAAGATCTGCTCGACGGCGCCAAGCGCTGCCTGCTGGACAAGGGCTGGGTGCGCACCACCGCGCGCGACATCGTGGCGGCCTCGGGCGCCAACCTCGCCTCGATCGGCTACCACTACGGCTCCAAGGACGCGCTGATGATGGAGGCGTTCCTGAAGCTGACCGAGGACTGGGGCGAGCAGATCACGCACACCCTGGCCCGTGCCGCCGCGGCCGGCGTCCCCCACGACGAGCGGCTCGCCGCCGTCGTCGACGGGATCGTCGACAGCTTCTCGGGCGACCGTCAGTTCTGGGCCGCCCAGCTGGAGGTGATCGGACAGCTGGACAACCACCCCGTCCTCCGCGAGCGGTTCGCCGCGGTGATGCCCCAGGGGCGCGAGGGGCTGGTGGCCGTCTTCGAGGGGGTGGACGACGGCGCGGTGCCGGCCGAGGCGGCGCGGACCACCGGTTTCCTGTACTACGCGCTGTTCACGGGGCTGTGGGTGCAGTGGCTCATCGACCCGAAGCAGGTGCCCGCGGGCCGGGACGTCGTCGAGGGCATGCGCCGCGCCGTGGCCGGCACCGTGCTGGAGGTCCCGGAGAAATAGCGTTGCGCGAGGGCGGGTTGATGGGGCGTACTGGACGTAACCGGGATGTATTCGCTGTACTGGTTGCCCGAGTACACCAGTAGGAATGTCCGGGAGGTTGCTCGTGCCCCTGACCGACGCCCGTTCCACTGCCCCCTACGCCCCCTCCTTCCCGCAGGACCGCACCTGTCCGTACCACCCGCCCGCCGCCTACCCCGAGTTGGCCGAGCGCGGGCCGGTGGGCCGCATGACCCTCTACGACGGCCGTCAGGTGTGGGCCGTGACCGGCCACGCCGAGGCCCGCGCCCTGCTGGCCGACCGGCGGCTCTCCGCCGACCGGAAGAATCCTTCCTTCCCCGTCGTGCTGGCGCGCTTCGCGAACCAGGCCGAGCTCGACATCCCGCTCCTGGGCGTCGACGACCCCGAGCACGCCCGCCAGCGGCGGATGCTGATCCCGAGCTTCGGCCTCAAGCGCATCGCCGCCATGCGCCCGGCGATCCAGGCCATCGTGGACGGCGTCATCGACGCCATGCTCGAACGCGGCCCGGAGGCCGAGCTCCTCTCCGCGTTCGCCCTGCCCGTGCCGTCGATGGTCATCTGCCGGCTCCTCGGGGTCCCCTACGCCGACCACGAGTTCTTCGAGAGCCGCTCCCGCGCGCTGCTCACCGCCCCCACCGCCGCCGAGTCCAACGCGGCGCGGGAGGAGCTGAAGGACTACCTCCACCACCTCGTGGCCGCCAAGGAGGCGCACCCCGGCGACGGGCTCCTCGACGAGCTCATCGCCGACCGCCTCGGCACGGGCGAGCTCGACCGGGAGGAACTCGCCCTGCTGGCCATGATCCTGCTCGTCGCCGGCCACGAGACCACGTCCAACATGATCACCCTCGGGACGTACACCCTCCTCGAACACCCCGGGCAGCTGGCCGCGCTGCGCGCCGACCCCGCCCTGATGCCCGGGGCCGTCGAGGAGCTGATGCGCTACCTGTCCATCGCCGACGGCATGGTGCGCGTCGCCACGGAGGACATCGAGATCGGCGGGCACACCATCCGCGCCGGCGACGGCGTGCTCCTGCCGACCTCCGCCATCAACCGGGACCCCGGCGTCTACGCGGACCCCGGCGCCCTCGACGTGCGCCGGGTCGCCCGCCACCACGTGGCCTTCGGCTACGGCGTCCACCAGTGCCTGGGCCAGAACCTGGCCCGCGCCGAGATGGAAATAGCCCTCACCACCCTCTTCGCCCGTATCCCCACCCTGCGTCTGGCCGTTGCTCCTGACGAGGTGCCCATCAAACCCGGCGACACCCTGCAAGGTCTCTACGCACTCCCGGTCACCTGGTGACCGAAGAACGGAGCACCCGAATGCGCATCAGTATCGACTCCGGCGTCTGTATCGGCTCGGGCATGTGCGCCCTCACCGCACCCGACGTCTTCACCCAGGACGACGACGGCTTCGGCACCGTCCTCCCGGGCAAGGAGGACGGCGCGGGCAACCCGCTCGTCAAGGAAGCGGTGCGCGGCTGTCCCGTCCAGGCCATCACGGCCGGCGAATAGCCGGCGGCGCGCACGCGGAGGGCGTCACGGCCGCTGCAGCCGGGACCCCTTGAGGGTCATGTGCAGCAGCAGCCGGTCCTCGCCGTCGTCCAGGTCGAGGCCCGTCAGCTGCTCCACCCGGCCCAGACGGTAGTAGAGGGTCTGCCGGTGGATGCCCAGGGCCGCCGCCGCACGGCCCGCCTGGCCCGCGCAGTCGAGGTACACCTCGGCCGTGCGGGCCAGCTCCGTGTGCGCGGGCGCCAGCAGCGGCAGCACCGCCGGGTCCGCCGCGCGCTCGGCCGCGAGCCCGGTCAGCACCCGGTACGGGCCGATCCCCGCCCATTCCGCCACCGGCCCCAGCCGCCGCTCCGCCACCGCGGCCCGCGCGGCCCCCAGCGCCTCCGTCCAGGCCGCGGGGAGCTCCGCCAGCCCCTTGCGGGGCGTCGCGAGCCCGGCCGCGGCCAGGGCC